>JBIIUN010000201.1:0-8549 GCA_044339945.1 Kapaibacterium sp. (SeqCode) | reverse complement strand
AATCCGGCAAGCGCCGCCTTGCCGGGCGGCTGGGCGCGGAATCCGGAGGGGCAAATTCAACTTGTTTGCCCGGGTGGCTTGCAGTGCATTCAGGCACCGTTACGCCATGAACCCCGTCTTCACCCGATTGCAGGCGCTCCGCCAGAAGGCCGCGCAGCTCAAGCAGGCCGTTGATTCCGCGCCGGCGAAGGCCGCGCAGTTCCGCGACGCGGTCAATTCCACCGCCGGCCAGTTGCACCAACTGCGCGCCGACGTTCAGGGAACCGTGGCCGCGCTCAAGTCCGACACCGACACCTCGCTCGCGGAGACGCTGGTCGAATTGGATGGCGGCGTCGGAATCCTGGCCCGCGCCGGCTACGAACTGTCGGGCGTGGATTTGGAGCAGGGCGTCACGCCGCGCCTCATTGTGCATCTGGACCAACTGGACCTGGCCCGGACCGAGTCCTTGGAATCCCTGCTGCGCGAATGCGCCGGCCGACGGACCTTGCAGGCGATTTTCCAGGCCCTGATCCGGGCCGAGGCGCTGGAGGAAAAGGTGCAGCTCGCCGACCTCAGCTTTCGCGGCCTGATCGTGCATGTCGGCGCGGTGCCCACGGTGCGCCTGTGTTGGCGTCGGGCTGGGGAGCTCGCGGAAGAAACTGCCGCCGCTGCGGTGGCCCACCACATCGCCCAACCCGCGGCCACCCCGCCGCCGCTGCCGTTGCCGGCCTATGGGGCGAGTTCGTTCTTCGAACGGGCCGCCACTCCGCAACCCGTGCCCGCCGCCCCGGTGGCTCCGGTGACGGAGCAGCCCAGCTCGGCGCTGGCACCGACCCGACTGCCGGGGCATCAGAAGCCGGCCGTGACGGAACCGGTGGCCGCGACTGGCGACTGGCGAAAAGACGCGCTGGCCCGGTTCAAGAAGATGCCGGACCTGAGCCGGTGAGGCGGCGGCCGGTTCAGCGGGCGGTCCGCAGGGCCAGCGTTCGCCACATTTGAGCTGGGTTGTCGGTGATGAGGCCGTCCACCCCAAGATTCAGCAGGTCGTTCGCCACGGCCGCGTCGTTGATGGTGTAGACCCAGATCCGCAGGCCCTTGGCGTGGGCGTGCCGGACCGCTTCCGGGCGGACTTGGCGGTTCCACACGACGGCGCGCACGCCGATCTTCTCCGCCTCGTCCACCCAGCGCGGGCTGAGCCACTTGTCTTCGTCGGACAGCTTCTCTCCGCGGTAGGAACCCCACGGACCGAGGCCGCCGAGGGCTTGGGTTGGCTCCAGCCGGTGATAGTCCGCCAGGTATTCCCAATCGAAGGACTGCACGACCACGCGGTTGAGGAGGGACTTTTTGCGGATCAGTTCCACGCAGTCCTTAGCCGGGCCGGCCTTGCGTTCGATGAGCGTGACGCCGCCGGCCTGGATGACGTCGAGTGCCTCGTCGAGCCGGAGCAGCTTGGTGCCGGCGAAGGCCGGATTGAACCACGCCCCGGCATCGAGCCCGCGCAACTGGGCGAGGGAATGATCGGCCACCCGGAGATTGTTGCGGGACCACTGGTTGGTGGCGGACGTGGTGCGGTCGAGCGTGAAGTCGTGGATGACCACCAGTTCGTTGTCCTTCGTGTGGTGGTAGTCGAGCTCGACCAGGTCTGCGCCGGCCGCGAGCGCCAGCTTGAACGCGGGCAAGGTGTTTTCCGGGGCGGCGGCGCAGAAGCCACGGTGACCGATGACGAGCGGACGCTTTTCCTGAAGCAGGCGCTCGGCCGGGGTCTGGGCAAAGGCCGGTGTGAGCAAGGCGAGACCGAGCAGGAAGAGCGACGGCTTGAACATGCCCGCAGGCTTCAAAAGACCGCGGCCGGAGTCGAGCGGGTTATCCGGAGTCAGCCGGGCACGGGCGCATCTGGCCATTGGACCCGTATGGACTCCCTCGCCCTGCGAGGCACGAGCGGGGCGAGGGTGGGGGAGAAGGGAGGGCCGTCACGCAAGGGCGCCACCTCTCCCCGGCCCTCTCCCCCATCGGATGGCGGAGAGGGAGTCCACCGGGGTTTTTCTGGGGCAGTGCCCAGATGCGCCCGCCTGGCGAACCGGCGGTTGGCCGGGAGGTTTGCTGGGAATTGATCGGCGGCGATAGAGGAGACTCGCGGCTCAGAGAGCCGCGCTCCGGGTCATTCGCCGGCGCCGTCGTCCACGAGACGGAAGAAGCGGGGCGCCGGCAGTTCCGCGGTGGCGGTGGTCCAGGTGAAGACCGGTTCCGTGACCACGCGATTGCCGAGGCGGGTCCAGGCGCGGAGGTCGGCGCTGGCTTCGAGGTGGAGCGTGCTTTCGGGCACGGCTTCCACGGTGAAACTCAGCGTGCCATCGGCGGCCAGTTGGGCGCTGCCGGCAACGATTCGCGGTGGCCGGTCGAGGATGAGCGTGAGCGTGAAGCGGCCCGAGTTCGCACCGTAGAGGCCGCCGTCGAGGGCGAACTGATAGGTCGTGCCGGCGATCGCTTCCCACCTCGCCAGGCTCGTGACGTCGGCAAAGCCGCCGTTGCGGTTGTTGTTGGCCGCGATCCGGGTCAGTGCGTCGAGCGTCCCGCCGGTGTAGACGCCGAGGCGGGTGTCGAACGTGACCTCCGAGGTGCCGAGGCGCACCCGGCCGTTCGTCGGGGCGGTCCAGGTCCACCAGACGGTGTTGCCCGCCGGCGGTTCCAGCTGTTGCCCAAGGGCATCCGCGAAGGTGAGGCGCGGCTCACCGGCCGCGAACTCGTCGGTGGCGTTGATGTTGGCGCCGGCAATCCGCGCGAAGAACCCGGTCAGCACGGTGCGGTTCGCGAACGAGTCGTTGGGCGGTGGGTCGCCGGGAAAGATCCCGAGCTGGATGTCGCCGGACTGCGAAAAGTAACCGTCCACCCCGATGAGGTAGCGGGTGCCGGCGGCGGCGAGGAACGTCACCTGGCTGGCGAAGGCACCGGGTTGGTCGGAAAGATTGTCGTTCGCCTTCACCTCGGTCAGGGCCGCGAGGGAATCGCCGGTGTAAACCGCCAGCACAGTGTTGAAGCCACTGCCTGCGGTGCTGATCGCGACGAAGCCGTTGGTCGGCGAGGTCCATTCCCACCACACCGACTGCCCGCCGGGAATGCCGCCGTGGCTGGCGTCGATGCCTGATTCGGCGGTGGCGTTGCGGCTGGACCCGGTGGTGGTCACCGGGAAGCCCGCCAGGACGGTGCGTTGGGCAAAGTCATCGTTCGGCGGCTCGGAGAAGGTCAGGTTCAGCGCGAAGTCGCCCTGGGCGCCCGCCCGGCTGCTGACGGCGATGCGGTAAACGGTGCCGGCGGTCACGGGGAATTCGATCCTGCTGGAAGTGCCCTCCGCGCCGTTGTCGTTGCTCGCGACTTCCGTCAGGCCGGCAAGGGCAGTCCCGGTGTAGGCCGCCAGCACGGTGTCGAAGCCGCTGCCTTGGGTGTCGAGCCTGAGCCGTCCGGTGGCCGGGGCGGTCCAGGTCCACCAGACCGACGCGTCGTGGGTGACTCCGGCCAAAGTCGGTTCGCCGGCTTCCCGGGTGGCGCCGACATTGCGGGCCCGCACGGTGCCGCGGCGGAGGGCCAAGGCGGTTGCCGCGGTGAAGGCGTCATTGGCGGGAGCGGCCGGGCCGTCGCCCAAGCGGGTCAGAATGGCGTCACTGATGCCGCCGGCGAAGTTGGGTTGGATGGCGTCCGCCGTGGTCGGGAAGTAGGGCGGCAGGACGGGACGATTGGCTTCGCCGGTGATCCAGGCGCCGCCATTGCCGTCGCTGGCGAGTCCGTTGCCGTAGTCCTCGGTCTGCCCGCCGAGCAAGGACAACCAGAGCAGTCGTGAGCCGTCCGCGGCCAGCTTGGCCACGAGCACGTTGGCGTTGTTCGGGGCGGAGGTGGCGGCGTTGGGCCATTCGTTCGCGCCGGTGGAGGCGCTCAGCAGGACATTGCCGGCGGAGTCCAGTGCGAGGCCGCCGACCTCGACGGTGAGCGAGGTGCCGTCGATGAACTGGTCACCCACGGTGTAGCCGCCGGCATACAGTCCGACCGCGGCGAACTCGAAACCGGGCGAGCCGACGTAGGTGCAGAACCCCAGTGCGTCGAGGTTCGGCGTGAACTTGGCCACGAACAGATCGTTGGCGCCGCGGTAAGCCGGCTGATAACTCCCGGCGGTGGTGGGCAGATTCTCCGAGTCGGAATAACCCAGCACGACCGGTGCGCCATTGGCGTCGAGCCGGATGCCGGCGACGGATTCCGTGCCGTCGCCGACGAGGAACGCGATGGACTCGATCACTCTGCCGTCCACGCTCAGGCGGGCGACATAGGCGTTGGGTGTGATTCCCGTCGAGCTGCCGAAGGTGCGGGCGGGTTCGGCAAGCTGGCCGGCGAAGCTCGGCGAGGAACTGCGTCCGGCGAGCCAGACGCGGTTGTTGCTGTCGAGCGTCAGGGCCGCGCCGGATTCCGAACGGGTTCCACCGACGTAGGTGGCGTAGCGCAGGGATTTCCCGTCGGGATTCACGGCGGCGACAAACGCGTCGTAGTTGCCGCCGATCGCGGTCTGGGCCGCGCCGGGGGTGGCGGGAAAATTGGTGGAGCTGGTCCAGCCCGCGACGTAAGCGACGCCCGTGTTGTCTACCGCGAGGCTGCGGCCGATTTCCAAGTCGCTGCCGCCGAGGTAGGTCGCATAGACGACTTCCGTGCCGGCCGGATTGAGCTTCACCACGAACGCGTCGAAGGCGCCGCCGAAGTTTGCCTGCGCGGAGCTTTCGCCGGGCAGCGAACCGCCCGTTTCCCCGGTCAGGTAAACACTGCCCGTGGAGTCCACCGCGAGGGCCCGCGCCGCGATGCCGCCGATGAAGGTGGTTTGGAGCCGGGTGCGACCGTCGGGCGAAAAGCGGGCGATGAACGTGCCGTAACCGTTGGTCTGAGTGCCGATGACCGCGGTGGCCGGGAAAGTGGCCGAGCTGGTCTGGCCGAGCACATACAAGGTGCCGCCGGGGCCGGTCGCAATCGCCTGGCCGCCGTCGGTGACGTAGTCAGGCCCGCTGCCGCCGAGGTAGGTGGAGTGGAGGACCGCCGGGGCGGGGACCGATTGCGCCAGGAGGCGCGCCGCGAGCAGCGGGACGAGGGCGAACAGGAAACGAAGGGTCATGGGAATCGGGTTTTCGGCCGCGCCAAGAGCTGGCCACGGCGGAGTGTGCCCGGCAATCGCAAAGGCGGTCCGCATCCGACGCGTGGTGTTTGGGATGCGGTGTTGCATGATGTAAACGATGGCTTGCCCTCGACTTCGGTTTCGGCATCCTCGCGCCATGATTCCACGACTGCTGTTGCTCCCGCTGCTGTTCCTGGTCTTGGCTGCCCACGCGGCGACGAATACCGCCCAGCTTTCGTTCCACTGCCAGTCCGTGCGGCTGAGTCCCGCCTCTGCGAAGCAGTTGGGCCAGACCTATACGGTCAGCTTCACGACCGTGGACGGCGAACCCAACGGCGAACTGGGCATCGATGAAGATCCGAATGCGCCGACGTTCCTGAGCACGGTCATCCTCATCGAACACCCGATCCTGCAGGACACGATCATCTCCAAGCTGTTCCTCGACGTGCCGGAAATCGGCGATGCCGACCTCAACCGGGTGAGCGACTTCTTCCAGGTGAGCCAGGCGGTTGAGAACGAAAAGACATTGGGTGCTTTCGAGGATGAAACCTTCGGGCTCGTCACCGTGGCGGCCACCTGGAACCGCGCGGCCGGTTCCACCACCGGCACGTGCCGGATGGTGATGGAAGGCGAGATCGTCAATGCCGAGTTCGCGGTGCCGTTCGAGATCTTCCAGTATGTTGGGCCCATCACCTATGTGCCGGCGACCAACGTGGTCGCGCGGGTCAATCTCGAGCGCCAAGGCGCACCGGGAACGCTGACGGGCGAATGGCACCTCTCGCCGATCGGGCCCGGGGAGTTAACCTTTCCGGGCGACGAGTGGCGCGACGAGGCGGGCAACGTGTTCGGCTTGATTCCGGCGGCTGAGATCGAGGCGTATCTGACCCATGTCACGCGGCAGTTCTACAATGGCTTGGCGGGAACTTTCGACGGGATGCCGGCAACTCCGGTCAGCGAGGAATACATCGTTTGGGAGTTCAACGTCTTCGATGACAACGACGCCGACGAGGACCGCGTGCCGGACCTGTCCGATCCGCCGGGCGGCGGCGGCGGCATCATCCCGGTGGACGCCGTGCTTTCCGCGCGGGTGGAGGAAGGTTTCCTCAAGCTCAGCATCAAGGCCCGCAAGGGACAGTCGGTGATCATCGAACGGAAGCCGACGCTGGCGAACGCCGAATGGACCGAAGTGGAAACCATTACGCTGTCGGCGGACACCCAGGTGAAAGACCTGCCGCTGTCCGGCGACGATTCGGACTTCTACCGGGTGCGGACGCCGTGACATCGTTTGGGGAGAAATTCGACGCTCGAACCGATGTCGTTGAGCGAAACGACAGTCTGGGCGCCCCTCCGATATTGTTGGTGCAGGTTGTGATGGATTTATACCCGGTGATTGCAGGTGCACTTCGACTCGTTAAGCAATCAATGAAGCGGATATTCACGATTGTAGTCATCAGTGTTGGAGTAATGGCCGCGGCGGCGCTGCTTTATGGCCACATCATGTTTCCTTACGGGGATCGCGGTGCCGTGCAACCTTCGATGTATTTCTCCCTCCGAAACTTCGCGGACAAGCACGATGGCTATTTTCCAGCTAATGCGGCCGATTCATTGGGCGCGCTTCGTCAACTGTATCCTGAGTTCACCCCCAGTGGTATTGAGCTTGCCGGTTTGTCTGGGGATATTGAATCCACGGTTGCCTCACTTCGTGGCGGACTCCCCTTAACCGAGGCAATATCAAGTTGGATCTACGTCTCAGGCCTTCATCGGGACGACCCTCCAGACACGGCAATCCTGTGGGAGTCACGGTTTGGACTATATCGAAACGGAAAACGCAATGGGTTTGAAGGGCGCTCGGTGCTGTTTATCAGTGGCGCAATTTCAAATATTGCGCGTCAGGATTGGGATTCATTTCTGAAACAGCAGAGTTATCTGTCGAACGCATACCGCGTGAACCGCAGCGGGCGGTAGGATTGGGGATATTCACGGGGCTGGACGGGCGAAGCTTGGGCTGGGGTGAGACCGATGACTCCTGTTTCCTGGAGGGCCCGAGGCCAGAATGGCCCGCGGGAAAAAGTCCTCAGGCACGGCGCTGAGCGACCTGCGCTTGGGGCCTGCATTCTGGTCCGGCTCTGGTCCTCCATGCCCCGAATTGTCGCAACTTCCGGCTGGCGGTCCCGTTGGGGTGGGGCGTTAGCTTAGCGGCATGTTCCCGTCGCTGATACGGATTGCCGTCCTGGCCGCGCTGGCCGCCACCCCGCTGTTCGCTGCCGAACCCGCGGGCATCCGGCCCTTGGGTGCCCAGGGCCAGCCGCTCAACCTCGACTTCGAATCCGGTGACCTGCGCGACTGGAAAGCTGAGGGCAATGCCTGGGCGAACCAGCCAGTGAAGGGCGACCTGTCGAAGGCCCGCCGCGGCGACATGACCTCGGCCCACACCGGCGAATTCTGGGTCGGCGGCTACGAGAAGGTCGGCGACGATCCGCAGGGGACGCTGACCTCGGTGCCGTTCAAGGTAACGCAGCCTTGGGCGAGCTTTCGCTTTGCTGCCGGGGCTTGGCCCGAGACGCGCGTGGAATTGGTGGATGCGGCGAATGGCAGCGTCTTCCTGAAGCTCAGCGGCACGGAATCCGAAACGCTCCGTCCCGTGGTCGTGGACCTCAAGGACCGCGTCGGGAAGGAGATATTCATCCGCCTGGTGGACCAACGCTCCGGCCACTGGGGGCACGTGAATTTCGACGACTTCGCCTTCCACGCCGCCCGCCCGACGCTGGCGAATGAATACACCCTCGCCGAGGCCAAGAAGAACGAGCCTCCACCGGCCGACGCGGTGCTCTTCGCCGGACTCGAACCGGCCGAGGCGGCGGCCAAGGCGACCCTGCCGCCTGGGTTCAAGCTGCACGTCTTCGCCGCGGAACCTCAGATCGTCCAGCCGATTGCCTTTTGCCTCGATGACCGCGGCCGCACCTGGGTCGCGGAAGGCCGCACCTACCCGCGGCGCAAAGGCAATCCGCCCAAGCCGGAAGCGCCCTCGTCCAAGCCCACGCCGGAGCAACTGAAGGACATCCTCGGCGGCGCGGACCGCATTCTAGTGCTGGAGGACACCGACGGCGACCACAAGGCGGACAAGACGACGGTGTTCCTTGAGAACGTGAACCTGATCAGCGGCCTGGAAGTCGGCTTTGGCGGCGTGTGGATCGGGGCGGCGCCCTACCTGCTGTTTGTCCCGGTGAACGACTGGGACAATCCCAAGCCCGCAGCCGAGCCCAAGATCCTGCTGGATGGCTGGAACTACTCCGCCGACACGCACGAGACGTTGAACACCTTCACCTGGGGTCCCGACGGCTGGCTTTACGGCTGCCACGGCGTCTTCTGTCCGTCGCACGTCGGCAAACCCGGCGCGACGGAGAAGGACCGCCAATGGATGGACGCCGGC
>JBIIUN010000076.1:0-13719 GCA_044339945.1 Kapaibacterium sp. (SeqCode) | reverse complement strand
TGCTGATTGATACCTGCATCACCGTTGCCCCGCTGCTGGGGTTGCTCGGCACGGTGACCGGCATCATGGGCGCCTTCAGTGCGGTCGGTGGCAATGAACTCGCCGTCGAGGCGGTTTCCGGTGGCATTGGCGAGGCGCTGATCGCCACCGCGGCGGGACTGGGCATCGCCATCTTCTGTCTGCTGCCGTTCAACTACTTCAATGAACGCTTGGCCAAGCTCCAGTTCGAGCTGGAAACCGCTGCCACCAACGTCGAGGTCATGGTTACCAAGGCAAAGCAGGATGGCTTTGATACCATGACCTTCCGTCGCGATAACGCAGCCATCATCCGCTGACCTATGGCTGGCGGCGGCGGGGGTGGCGCTCAACCCACCCACAAGAGCAAGTTCAGTTCGCCGGTGCCCCGGCGCCGGGCGCGGATTGAGATCATCCCGTTGATCGACGTGATGTTCTTCCTGCTGGCTGCGTTCATGATGGTCAGCCTCTCGATGCAGAAGCTGAAGACGCCCAAGATGGAATTGCCGGCCACCGTCCACGCCAGCAGCGACTTCAAGCCCAATGCCATCAACGTGGCCGTGGACCGCCAAGGACAGATCTCCGTTGGCAAGACCAACATCCCGCTGGATCGTCTCGATGAGATGTTGTCGACCGCCTACAAGCGCAACACGAACAACCCCGTGTTCGTGAGCGCGGATCGCGAGACGACCCAAGGGGACGTCAACCGGGCGCTGTTCCACATCCGCACGGCTGGTTTCCAGCGCGTCTCGTTCTCAGTGACGGAAGCCAAGGGCAAGTAATCCTCGAAACGACCTCCACCATGCATCTGGGTTCCCCGGTCAAACGTAAGAAGGCCCGCATCGAGATCATCCCGCTGATTGACGTGATGTTCTTCCTGCTGGCCGCGTTCATGATGGTCAGCCTCACGCTGCAGAAGCTGAAGACGCTGAAGATGGATTTGCCCAGCTCGGTGGCGGCCAAATCCGACAAGAAGCCCGACATCGTCACGGTGGACATTACCAAGGCCGGCGACCTCAAGGTGGAAGGCAAGCCCGTGACACTGATCGAGCTGGAGGAGTTGGTGAAAAAGCGTTTCGAGGCGAATACCAATCTGCCGGTTTATTTGAAGCCGGAACAGGGCACTCCCTACGGTCGGACGGTCGCCATCTTGGATACGGTCAAATCCCTCGGCATCTCCAAGGTGTCCTTCAATATCGACCCGCCCAAAGACGGCGTGGCCAAGTAGCCCGGACAGAGAGCGAATCATCATGCGCCGGATCGTTTTGAGGCTGGCGAATCTCCTGGTAGGTGTTTCCGCATTTGCGGCGGATTGGCCCCAATTTCTCGGGCCCAATCGCAATGGGACCACTTCCGAATCCTTGGGCGCGATTGCGGTCGAACCTCGGCCGATTTGGAAGGTGCCCGCCGGCAGTGGGTTCGCCGGGCCGTCCGTGTCCGGCGGTCGGGCCTATCTGTTTCATCGCCGGCAAGACGCCGAAGTCCTCACCTGCGTTGATGCGAAGACCGGCAAAACAACCTGGGAGAAATCCCATCCGACCGATTACGAAGACGAATTCGGCTTCGACAATGGTCCCCGGGCGGTTCCGGCCGTCGCCGGCGATCGGGTGTTTACGTTCGGTGCCCACGGCCTGCTGGTAGCCCGCAAGGCGGCGACCGGTGACCTGTTGTGGCAATTCGACGCCCGGAAACAGGCGGGAGCAGGGAAGGGTTTCTTCGGTTTCGCCTGTTCTCCGCTGGCAGTCGGCGATTTGGTCCTGATGAACCTGGGTGGCTCCGCCGGGGCAGGGGTCGTCGCGCTGGCGGCGGATTCGGGCAAGATTCGTTGGCAGTTGACCGACCATGAAGCCGGTTACGCCTCCCCGGTTGCGGCTGCCATTGGCGGAAAATCGACGGGCGTATTCTTCACGCGGGAGGGTTTGGTGGGCGTTGAACTGCCGAGTGGCCGGGAACGATTCGCCTACCTTTGGCGGGCTCGGATGAGCGCTTCGGTGAACGCGGCCACTCCATTGGTCCGGGGCGACGAAATCCTGCTCACGTCGAGCTACGGCGTCGGCGCGATCCTGCTGGATTGTTCCGGCGCGAAGCCGCGGGAGATATGGTCCGGCGACGACGCGATTTCGGCCCACTACGCGACGCCGGTTCGCCACGGTGAACTGCTGTTCGGATTCCACGGCCGGCAGGAGCAGCGCCCCGCGCTGCGCTGCGTTGAATGGAAGACCGGCATGGTTCGTTGGAGCGAAGAATCCTTTGGCGCGGGCTCCCTCGCCCTCGCCGGCGATCAACTGGTGATCCTGCGCGAGAGCGGCGAATTGGTGGTCGCTTCCGCCACCGCTGCCGGTTTCAAGCCGGTCAATCGCGCCCAGGTGATGGGTAGCAACCGGGCGGCTTTTGCGTTGGCGGACGGAATGATCTTCGGCCGCGACAAGGCCAACTGGATCGCCGCGGCACTGCTGCCTCCGAAATGAAAACGCGCAGCTCCGTCATGGGGCTGCGCGTTGCCGGATTCAATCACCCGAAACTTACTTGCCGAGCAAGTGCTCAATCACCAACTGGTCGAGATCCTGATAGTTGCGGTCGGCAATCAGGGCATCGGCTTGTTTGGTGGGATACGAGCGAGCTTTCTCGACCAGCTTGAGGAAGGTCTTCCGGGAATTGTCGAGGTGCTTGAGGAAGTGCTCTTCCCGGGTGGTGCGGAACGGATGCACGTCGAAGCACACATACTCGCCCTTCTTGCCGTAGCCATTGCGTTCGAGGGCACGGACCTGGTTGAAGGCCACGCGCAGGTTCGAGGAGCCGAAGGGTTTGTCCTGGTCGAACTTGAGGCCGTTCTGGTCGTTCAGGTGCAGGGACCAGAGCTTGCCGAAGCTCATCACGAAATCGATTTCGTCGGCCGGATCCAGGCCGGCGAGGATGGCGTGGGCGGATTCAATCAGGGCGCCGACGCGTTTCGGATCGCGGGTCAGCGAGGCGATGGCCAACGCATGCCCGATGGTCGGGATGTAGGCGTGGTCCATCGGCTCGTTCGGCTTCGGCTCAATGCAGAGGCGCGCCTTCTTGTCGTGGGCGAGCATCGCGTCGAGGGCTTCGACGAGCAGTTCGGTGGAGCGGGCGCCCGACTTGGATTCGCGGACGTAGGTGCCTTCGCGGGCGAGCCAGAGGACAATCAGGTCGGTGCCAAGCACGCGGGCGATGTCGATGGTCTGTTTCGAACGGTCGATGGCGTATTGGCGGTCCTTCTTGCTGTTGGAGGTGTAGCCACCGTCCACGGTCTGCGGCGCGAACCACAGGCGGGGCGCGACCATCTCCGCGGCGATGCCTTCGCCGTCGAGGCGTTTCTTGAGCTCCTTGGCCTCCTTGAGGACCTGGGCGGCGGACTTGGAGTCGATGTTCGGCACGGCATCGTCGTCGTGGAACATCATCGCGTCGAAGCCGAGCTTCTTCAGGGCATCGAGCTTCCAGTCAAACGTCTGGGCGGCCCGGGTGGTCGGACCATAGGGATCGCCACCTTCGCTGAAGTTCCAGGGACCGACGCAGAAACGATATTGGGATTTGGCCATAAAACGGTGGAGCGAGGCTAGGCGTGGAGCGGCGGGGAAGGGGAGGGGAAAATGAGCTTTGGCCGTCGGCCCTGCCAGTCGGCTCGAAAAAGCGCCGGCAATGTCGTCAGGTTCCCAACACGCGCTTCACGAATTCGCGGCTGCGAGCGTGGTTAGCTACGGCGTCGCGGGTGATCTTGGTGCCGCCTTCCAGCGCCAATTCCACGGTAAAAAACCGCGGGAGCCGTTTGTCCCGGACCACGGAGGCGATGGCGGCATAGTCGATGTCGCCTGTGTCGAGGTCCTCCCACCAGATTTTCTCCCGGCTCTGGCGCAGGTGCCACGAAACGATCCGGTCGGCGTATTGGCGGAGACAGTTGGCCGGGGCGATTCCGCCGCGGAAGACCCAGTGGACATCGTAACAGAAGCCGACTTGGTGGGCGGGGCACTCCTTGAAGTTGTGGTGAAACTCCTTCGCGCCGTTGGCAAGTTCCGGCGTGTGGTGGTGCAGGCCGAGGCGGACCCCGATCTTCTCCATTTCAACGCCCAGTTCCCGCAGGGCCTCGGCCTGGATCGCCAATTCGGCGTCCGTCTTGTTCCGGCCAATCGGATCGGGGTTGAAGTTGACGATACCGAAGCCAGCCTTTGCCGCTTCCTTGGCGGCGGCGGCGATCCGTTCCGCGGTCTGGCTCGCCACCCCGAGGACGTGCATGGCGCCGCCCGTGTAGAGACTCACCGGCTTGAGGCCCTTCTTCTTCAGCCGTTCGGCGAACTTGGCGTTGTTCTCCGGATTGGCGGTGTCGAGCGAGCCTTCCGCGTAGTCGTAACCGGCGTCACGCAGGGCTGACAGGACCTCATTCAGGTGCTCGTCGAGATTCTTGCCGGCGCGTTGGTAATACTGGCCCCAGCCGTAGAGCTGCGAACCGACCAACGGCGGAGTCAGGACTGGCGGCACGTATTTGGCGTCGGCGGCGAGCGCGGGACCGGCGACCGCCACGACGGCGGCGTTCCGGAGAAACTGGCGGCGGTTCACGGCGTCAATGGAGTCACACCCGCCGCCCGCCCGCAAGCGAGCCGACGCGGCCATTGCCACCGCCCGGGATTGCTGCCCAGACTCCGCGCTTTCAATGGCAGCAGGACCCATTCTTCCCGGCGCCACGCTTGGCGTGCTGGGCAGCGGACAACTTGGCCGGATGTTCACCATCGCGGCGCGTCGGCTCGGCTATCGTGTGCATGTCTATTCGCCCGATTCGGACACCCCGGCCGGGCAGGTGGGCGACGTGGAATTTGTGGCGCCTTACGAGGATCTTGAACGCGTGCGCGAATTCGCCCGGGGCGTGAGCGTGGTGACCTTCGAGTTCGAAAATGTGCCCAGCCCCACCAGTCGCGCCTGCGCGGAAGTGGTTCCGGTCCGGCCCGACGGCGAGGTTCTCCACGTCACGCAGCATCGGTTGCGGGAGAAGACCTTCCTCAGCGAACGCGGTTTCCCGGTGACCCCGTTCCGGCGCATCCAATCGTTGGCCGACCTTGAGCTTGCCGCCCGCGAACTCGGCCTGCCTGCCGTGCTGAAGACCGCTAGCTTCGGCTACGATGGCAAAGGGCAGCAGAAGCTGCGGGCGGTTGCCGACCTGCCCACGGCGTTCGCCAACCTGAAGGGCGCCGAAGGCATCTACGAAGCGTTCGTGGACTTCGAGAAGGAAGTCAGCGTCGTGGCGGCTCGCACGCTCGACGGCGAGTTTGCGGCCTTCCCGGTGTTCGAGAACGCGCACGCGAACCACATCCTCGACGTGACCTTTGCCCCGGCGGCCATTCCCCCCGCATTGGAAACGCAGGCCAAGGAGCTGGCCCGCGGCATTCTGGAGGCACTTGACGTCGTGGGCCTGCTGACCGTCGAGCTGTTTGTCACGCGGGACGGCCGGCTGCTTGTCAACGAACTGGCGCCGCGCACGCACAACTCCGGTCACCTGACCATTGATGGCTGCGTGACCAGCCAGTTTGAGCAGCAGTTGCGCGCTGTGTGCGGGCTGCCGCTGGGTTCAACCGAACTGCGCCGTCCTACCGCCATGTGCAATTTGCTCGGCGACGTGTGGTTCGCCGCCGGTGGCACGCCGGACTGGGCCGGGGTGCTTGCCGATCCGTTGGTAAAACTCCATCTCTACGGCAAGGCCGAACCCCGCAAGGGCCGAAAAATGGGGCACATTACCGCCACCGGAGCCACGGTCGAGGAAGCGGTGGCGCGGGTGCGCGCGGCGCGGGGGCGGTTAGAGGGTCGTGGTCAACCGGCTTGACCGTTTCAGCGTTGGCGGCAAGCCACCGCCACAAAACAAAACCGGCGCGGGAGGTCTTCCTGCGCCGGTGGAGTCATCGCCGGAATTAGGCCCGCCAGCCGTGATTCTCGCGGACTTGGATCATGGCGGCGAGGATGTCGTTCCAAGTCTGCTGCTTCATGAGCACTTCATTCGAGAACATGCAGCCGTCCCAGCAAATGTGCTTCAGCTTCTTGGTGACCTTGCCGCTCTTGTCCCGGAGCCAGTAGCCGGAGTCGCGGGCGATGTTCAGCTTGCCCTTCGGATCGGTCGCGAGGCAGTGGCGGCCGGTCTTCTCGTGGTCGCCGGAGCCGAAGACGGAGCCGTCGTTCTGGGCGACGTGGAAGTCGATGGTCCAAGGGCGGAGCGCGTCGGTGAGCTTGGTCATCGCCTTGTGGAACTCGGCGGGCTCGTAGCTGTATTTCTTCGGCACGATCCGGTGCGCTTCGGCATTGTAACCCAGCGTGTAGAGGTGGGTGTGTGACATGTCCGCCTGGAAGCCGACGACCTTCGGCATGTTCACCAACTCCAGCAGGTTGACCATGTGCTTCCACGAGTGCATGCCGCCCCAGCAGATTTCACCCTCGGCGGCAAGGCGTTCGCCCTCGCCTTTGGCGATCTTGCCGGCTTCCCGGAAGGTTTGGGCAATGAGTTTCGTGGTGCCCTTGGGATCCTTGTCCCAGTCGGTGACGCTCGTGGCGCTGTCGATGCGGACGACGCCGTAGGGCCGGACGCCCAGCTCGCGGAGCTGCGTGGCGATGCGGATGGCCTTGCGGACGTGGGTGACGAAGTTGGCGCGCTTGGTGGCGTCGCCGCCGGCCGAGGCATCGAACCAAACCGGCGCAACCACGGAGCCGACCACCAGGCCCTTCTTCTGGATCTTCTCGGCGAGCTGCTTGAGGCCGTCGTCGGAGATGTCGATGTCGGTGTGCGGGTTGTAGAGGAACAGGTCCACGCCATCGAACTTCACGCCGTTGACCTCGGCCTTCGCCGTGAGATCGAGCATCGTGTCGAGCTCGATGAACGGCTCGGCGCCGGGGCTGCCCTTGCCGACGAGGCCGGGCCACATGGCGTTATGGAGCTTGGGAAAATTGCTGCCGGCAGCAGGGGCGGGGGCGGCGGAAGGCTTTTTGCTCATAGTGATGGGAACGTGCGGAAGTAACTGCCGGAAAGGCGTCGACGCGGCAAGCCGGTTTTGCCAAGTGCGCCATTTCTGGGGCTTTCACGAGCTCGCTAAACGCAAAAACGGGCCGTCCCGAAGGACGGCCCGTTAAAGAACCACTAGGTGTTGACTCAAGCCTTGGCGGCGACGGCGGCAGCCTTGGTCTTCAGGGCTTCTTGGGCAACCTTGACGATTTCGCCGAAGGCGGCGAGGTCCGTTGCGGCGAGGTCAGCAAGAATCTTGCGGTCCACGGTCACCTGGGCGGCCTTCAGGCCTTCGATGAAGCGGCTGTAGGTCAGGCCGGCGGCGCGGGTGGCGGCGTTGATGCGGGCCTGCCAGAGGTAGCGGAAGGTCCGCTTCTTCACCTTGCGGTCGCGGTAGGCATACTGGAGGCCGTGGTCGACGGCGTCGCTGGCGTAGCGGTAAAGCTTGCTGCGCTTGAGGCGGTAGCCCTTGGCGAGCTGAAGCATCCTCTTACGGCGTTTGCGGGAAGCTGGGGCGTTGGTAACACGCATGGCTTGAGAAAGTTAAGAGTGGAAGCGGGTTTCAGTGCGAGGTCGGCAGGCAGGCCTTGATCTTGTAGACGTCGCGGGGGGAGAGCTCGAACTCCTTGCCGAGACGGCGACGACGCTTGGAGCTTTTGCCGCTCAGCAAGTGGCGCATGCCAGAGTGGCGGGCGAACACCTTGCCCTTCGCCGAGATTTTGAAACGCTTGGCGACTGATTTCTTGGTTTTGATTCCCTTCGGACGACGCATAAATGGCCTTAGCCCTTTCGTTAAAGGCCGCGGAGCTTAGTGGGGGAAGGCACCGGTGCAAGGGTAAAGATTTCACAAGGCCACTTTGCGTCCCTCCCCAAGCCGCGTTTCGGCCGACATCCGCGCTCGCCAACCGTCCCCCAAGTGGCAGCGTTCCCGCCAGCTTCCCTTGCCATGAAAATACGCCCGCTGCTGTGTCTTGGATTTGCGCTGTTCACCGTTTCGACCGTCCAGGCGGATTCGCCACCCGACCTGCAACCGTTGCGGGCGCAGATCCGGCGGGTCGTTGCGGCGTTGGATTACGTGGGGGCACCGCTGTCGGACGGGCAACGTGGCACCGTGGAGGCAGCGTTGGCCGAGACGAACGCAGAATTGGCGGTGGCGAAGCTGCAGGCGGCCTTGGCGCCGCGGACTCTGTTCCGCGTGAACATCAACCCGGAGATGCGCGTGAAGGTCGCTTCGGCGGAAGCCAAGCCCGAGCTGGTGGAGGGCGGCTGGACGACGTTTCTCGTGCGGGTGGACAACGAGGCGGGCGCCACCGCGGAATTGCGCGCCACCAGCCCGCAGGCGCAGCGGGTGGCGAACGCCCCGGCGGACCGGACGGCCGACCTGTGGCTCGACTTGGATTTGTTCAAGGGGCAGCCGCTGCGCAAGGAACTGAGCGGACTGAGCCTCGAATACCGGCTGCTCCAGCTTTACTCCCGCGATGCGGGCAAACGGGAGGCGAAAATCTCCTTCAACGTCGGCCAGGGCACACAAGACCTCGGGTTTCGCAGCGAAGCCGACGTGTTGTTCTCCTGCCTGCCGGCGCATGAAGTCAGGCTCCGGATCCTCGACGAGGGCGGCCAGCCGGTTACCGGGCAACTGCTCGTCACAGATGCCCAGGGGCACGTTTTCCCGGCGATGTCCAAACGCCTCGCGCCGGATTTTTTCTTTCATCCGCAAGTTTACCGGGCCGACGGCGAATCGCTCCGGCTGCCGGCCGGCAAGTATGCAGTGCAGTTCGCCCGCGGTCCGGAGTCGCTCGTGGAGAAGCGTGAAATTGAAGTCAGGCCCGGCACCAACGAATGGCGCTTTCAGGTTCGCCGCTGGATTGATCCCGCGAAACTCGGCTGGATCTCGGGCGATCATCACATTCACGCCGCCGGCTGCGCTCACTACACCAAACCGACCGAGGGCGTCCACGCGCCGGACATGATGCGCCACGTGCTCGGGGAGGACCTGAAGGTCGGTGCGAATCTGACCTGGGGCCCTTGCTTCGATTACCAGAAGCAATTCTTCACCGGGAAGGACGACTCGGTTTCCCGGTGGCCATGGATTCTGCGGTATGACGTCGAGGTCAGCGGCTTTGGCTCCCACCAGTCGGGCCATCTCTGCCTCCTGCGCCTCCGGGAGCAGATGTATCCCGGCGGCGATTCGATGGGCCACTGGCCCAAGCTTTGCCTCAACACCCTGAAGTGGGGCAAACGCCAGGGCGCCCTGGTGGGGCCGGCCCACAGCGGTTGGGGACTGGAGCTGGATTCCACGGAGTTGCCCACGTTTGCCGTCCCGCCGTTCAACGGCATCGGGGCCAACGAATACATCGTGGACGTGACCCATGAAGTTCCCGGACCGGACGGCAAGCTGGTTCCGGCCGTCGACTTCATGTCCACCGTGGATACCCCATATCCGTGGGAGCTGAACATCTGGTATCAGACCCTGAATGCCGGCTTCCGCACGCGCATCAGCGGTGAGACGGACTTCCCGTGCATCTACAGCGAGCGAGTGGGCCTCGGTCGCAGCTACGTGAAGCTCGGGTCCAAGTGGACCTACGAGGACTGGTGCGAAGGCATCCGCGCGGGCCGGAATTACGTGAGCGACGGCTTGAGCCACCTGCTGGACTTCCGGGCGAACGACACCATGATGGGCGAAAGTGGCAGCCAACTTTCCCTGCCGAAGCCGGCGCCGGTCACGTTCAAGGTCCAAGTGGCCGCCCGCCTCGACGAAACGCCCCAATCCAACATCAAGCAGCGCAAGTTCACCGAACATCCCTACTGGCACCTGGAGCGCGCCCGCGTGGACGGAACCCGGACGGTGCCCGTGGAGCTGATCGAAAACGGCTTCGTCGTCGCGCGGACCAACCTCGTGGCCGACGGCTCATTCCAGGACGTCACGTTCAACCATGCCGTCACGCGGTCGGGCTGGTTCGCCATCCGGATTCTGCCGAGTTCACATACGAATCCGATCTTCGTCGAAGTCGGAGGCAAACCGATCCGGGCCTTCCGCCGCAGCCTTGAATGGTGCCTGAAAAGCGTGGACCAGTGCTGGCAGAACAAGGAGCGCTTCATGCAGGGCGCCGAACTCGTTCAGGCCAAGGAAGCCTACGAACACGCCCGCGAGGTTTACCGGCGCCGGCTCGCCGAGTGCGAGTGGGATTGAGGAGGCCAATCATCGCGGCCATCGGCGCGGTTTACGATTACAAGGCCGACCGGTGACGGCGAGGCGACGGTCGCCTGGCCGGAGGTGAGCTCGGAAGATAGGCGCAAGTCGGAGGCTCCGAGTTGAGAATCGCCTCTGGCTGGGAGAATTGGACTGAGCGGCTGAGCCAGGCCGCTGCCCGGAATCAGGGACCCCGGCAGGCGGGGCTTGCGGCGGGCGGCGGAAAAACGCGAGCGTCCGCTGAAGCCGGCGTCCGGTCGGCCTATTCATGAATCAGGCTTCCCTGTTTACCCGCTGGCTCGCCCGGAGTCCGGTGGCGTTCACCTTGTTGGCGTCCGCCTCCGCGTTTGGCGCCTACACGTGCATGTATGCGTTTCGCCGGCCGTTCACCGTGGGAACCTACGAGGGGCAGGAGCTGTGGGGCTTCCGCTTCAAGGTGCTGCTGGTGGTCGCCCAGATGATCGGCTACGCGCTGTCGAAGTTCACGGGCATCAAGGTGGTGTCCGAAGCCAAGCCGGGCGCTCGGATCGTGATGATCGTGGCCTTGCACGCGGTGGCGTGGCTGGGGTTGCTGATGCTGGCGGTGCTGCCGCCGGAGTTGGCGTTGGTCGGCATGTTCTTCAACGGACTCCCGCTCGGCATGATTTGGGGTTTGGTCTTCAGCTTCCTGGAGGGCCGGCGCGTCACGGAGTTCCTGGGGCTCGGCCTGAGCGTGAGCTTCATCTTTGCCTCCGGCTGGGTGAAGTCGGTGGGAGGCATGGTGATGAAGTCGTGGGGCGCGGCCGAACTGTGGATGCCGGCCGTGACGGCCGCGCTGTTCGTGCCGCCGATGGCGCTGTGCCTGTGGGTGATGAGCCAATTACCGCCGCCCGACGAACGGGACATCGCCGAACGCACCAAACGCGAACCGATGGACGGCGCGGCCCGGCGACGCCTGCTGCGGGAATTGGGCGTGCCGCTGGGTCTGTTGGTGGCGCTCTACGTCGTGCTGTCGGTTTATCGCGACCTGCGGGATTCGTTCATGGCCGATGTGTTGAAGGAGTTGGGGCAGGGCGTGCCCTCGGGAATTTTCGCGCAGGTCGAGTCCTTCGCCGGGGTGGGAGTGATGGTGGCGCTCGCCGGGCTCTGGTTCATCCGGGACCACTGGCGGGCCTTGGCGACCTACCACGTGATCATCCTCGCGGGCACGACGCTGGTGGGCTTGGCCAGTTGGCTTTTCCGCCTCGGGCACATGACCTCGTTCTGGTGGTTGGCCCTGACCGGGCTCGGCGTCTACCTCGCCTATGTGCCCTTCAATAGCATCCTGTTCGACCGCCTGCTGGCCGCGACCCGCCGCGTCGGCACGGCGAGTTTCCTGATCTACGTGGCGGATGCCTCCGGCTACGCCGCCTCGGTGGCGCTTTACCTTGGCCGGATGTTCGGCCTCAAGGGCGTGAGCTGGACCCAACTGACGCTGCTAAGCAGTTGGGGCTTGGCCGTGGTGGCGCCCCTGCTGCTGGGCACCGCGTGGGTGGCGCTGCGCCGTCAGCGCGAGGTAGCCGCCCGATTGACCGCGTAGTCACCACGATTCGCCCACGCGGACATCGGCGCCGGTTCCTATTTTTGAAGGAACTTCATCACCGCCTCGGTGCGGGTGTGGGCGCCGAGCTTCTCGAAGATCCGCTTCAAGTGCGTGTGCACCGTCTGCGGGCTGATGCCGAGCACGCTGGCGATCTCCTTGTCGTGAAGTCCTTTTTGCAGGCAGCCGAGCACGTCGGTTTCGCGCGGCGTGAGCTGGTAAGGACTGCCGGCGGGGGCCGAATCGTCGCCGGTGGCGAACAACGTCTGGAAATAGCGCCGGACCCGCAGTTGCAGGAGCTCCCGCGAATGGGGCAGGGGCTCATGGGACAGCCCAAGCGGTTCGAGCAAATCGAGCGGGTGCCGCCGGCGCAGGTAGTAGCCTTCCTGGCCTCCGCCCATCTGGATGAACACGTCGTCGCTCGACGGCAAGATGCTGTAACCGAAGACAGGCACACCGGGGGCGGTCCGGCGCCACGCTTCGCGCAGGGCGGCAAAGTTCAGGGCCGGGGCGTAGGCGTTTGCGAGCAGCAGTTGGATGCCGGCGCGGTGCTGATCCACGACCGGGGCCTGGCTCAGTGCCACGGGGGTAACCCCGGGAATGCGCGCGAGCCAAAAACAGAGGGCCTGCCGGAACCCGGCATCAGGTTCCAAAATACCCACCTTTAGGCGCGGAATGTCGCCGGAAGCGACGGGGGGGGCATGCTTTTCCGGAAAGGTGCAGAGGGTGGTGTAGGTGCAGGATTGGGGGCGATCCAGCCAGTAGACCGACACGGTCAGCTCCCGCGAATACCGGTTGGCAGCCGCGCTGATGGAAACTTCCTCCGACAGGCGGACCAGTTCACTGGCCCGCCGGGCGGCCAAGGAGGGCTTGTCGGTGCCCAGCAGAAAGAACCAGGACTGCCCGCGCTCGGCGAGACGGACGGCCAATTCCCGGTCGCCAAGCTGCCGGATCGGCCCGAGGTATTTGCGCCGCACCACGGGCGAAAGGCTGAGGGGGGGGAGTGGTTCGGAACCCTCGCTGCCCTTGTTGGGGGATTTTCCGTGGTTAACGGGCTCTGGTAGCGACATGATCGTTGGGTTGGATGAAGGGTTGAATCGTTGACTGGCCGTCACACAAACGTCGCTGGTCGAAGTGGTTTGGCTGACCTAATCCATGGCCTACGATTTCTTCGAACTCTATCTCGGATGCTAATCATTACGCCGGTATTCACGACTGCAAAAACGCCCCGGAACTCACGTTCCCGCCGCCAGGCGTTTACCCTGATCGAGCTGTTGGTAGTGATTGCCATCATTGCGATCCTCGCTGGCATGCTCCTGCCGGCCCTCGGCAAGGCCAAGGAAAAAGCCAAGCAGACCCAGTGCCTCAGCAACCTGCGCATGATCGGCCTGGGCACCACGATGTATGCGGCGGACAATGTTGAGTATTACCACCATCGGCTGGGCGGTTCCGCCGCCGCACCGGAATACGGGATTCCCAACGACGGGCAGTGGACCCTGAATCCGCGGGTGGATGTGCTCCTGCCGTCCGACCATCCGCTGGCCTACTGGGGCATCGCCTACCAAAGCTATACCAAGGGGACCCGGAAGCTATTCCGCTGCCCGAGCGCCAAGATCGTCGACGAATGGCGGGAGGATGGCCGTCGTTTTCCGACTCCATGGTGGTTGGACTCGAGTTACGGCATCAGTCAGTTCGTCGTGAATGGGCTGAATTCCGCCGGGACCGGGACCGTAAGCACCAGCCGACGGAAGATCACCAACTTCAACAATCCTTCGACCACGATCTTCGCCGAGGACTCTGCGGAACAGAAGATGGAAGGTCCGGATGACTCCATCGGGCTCTTTCCGGGGCAAACCGAGTGCCTCACGCAGTGGAAATACTCCCTCGCTCCGCTCTACGGCGGCTACAAGTTCGAATTCGAATGGTTCCGCCACAATCGCCGGGGCAACTTAATGTGGATGGATG
>JBIIUN010000477.1:0-3783 GCA_044339945.1 Kapaibacterium sp. (SeqCode) | reverse complement strand
CAGGTCGCCCAGAAGTCGATCAGCACGACCTTACCCTTGAGCTCGGCGAGATCCACCTTGCGGCCGTCCACCGCGGTGAACTTGAGGTCGAGCGGCTTGCCGACTCGGTCATACTTTTTCTTCAGCCCCAGGGCGTGCTGCTTGAGTTCCGCGGGCACCTTCTCGGCCTGGGCGATTTCCTCGATGATGGCCTTGGCCTTGTCGCCGCCGAGGTTCTCCGCGACCTCCATCAGGGCGCCGTAAACCTCCGGCCGTTCCGGGAACTCCTTCTGGATCTCCCGGACGCTCTTTTCGAAGTCCTCCAGCACGGCCTGCATGCCCTGGTTCTGGAGCTTCTTCGCCTTCTCCACGGCGGCCTGCATCTTCTGCTCGAACGGCCCTGCCGGCGTGGGCGCCGCGGGTTGTTCGGCATTGCCGCCCAGCTCGCGCAGTTCCGCCTCGCGGCCTTCAGCGCCCAGCTGGATGGCCGAAATCAGCATCTCGCGCTGGATCGACTTGGCCTGCCCGGCCTGGGCGTGATCCTTGAAGCGGGCCTGGAATTCCTTCGCCTTGTCGGCCGTCACCGCGGCGGCCTCACCCATCTTCTTGCGGAACGCGGCAAACTCCTCGTCGGTCGGTTTCTTCTGGTTCCATTCCGCGGGCGGCAACGGCGGACGGGTGGAATCCACCAGCTCCTTCCACGCCTTGTCCGCGTCGTCCGATAGCAGGTTCTTGACGGGCGCCGGAGCGGCGGCCGGTGCCTCCGCGGCGATGAGCGTTCCCAGCGAGAGGGCGACTCCGACGGCGACCGGCAACAGGTGCTTGTGAATCATGGCGGGAAGCTGGCCGCCGATAATCCCTTTGCCAACGGAATCTTTCCGGCGGCCCCCGGCCGGTTCGGCGGGACGGAAAATGGCCCAAGAAGAGGCTTTGCCGCCAACCGTTGCGGGCTACTTTTCAACCGCAACGCCCTTGAATCCGCCCGGCCCGTCGGGCGTCGGCCTTGCACGTCATGCCTATGAATCACCATGCCTTCGAGCCCGCGCACCTGGCGCTTACCCGCCGGCAGTTCCTGAACCGCTGCGGCATGGGCATGGGGGCGCTGGGCCTGGCCTCGGTGCTGGGCCCGGCCGGTGGCTTCTCCGCGCAGGCGACCGAAGGCGGCGCCATGATGAGCCCGCTTGGGGCCAAGGCCCCGCAATTTCCGGGCAAAGCCAAGCGGGTGATCCATCTGTTCATGAACGGCGGCCCGTCGCACGTGGACACGTTCGACCGCAAGCCGTCGCTGGAGAAGTATCACGGCAAGGAGATCCCGGTTCACTTTGCCACCGAACGAAAGACCGGCGCCGCCTACCAGTCGCCCTTCAAGTGGCAGCGTTACGGCCAGTGCGGCCTGGAGGTCAGCGAGCTGTTCCAGCACACCGCGCAGCACGCCGACGACCTGTGCGTAATCCGGTCGATGCAGGCCGACGTGCCAAACCACGAGCCGTCACTGCTGCTGATGAACTGCGGCGAAGCCCGGCTGCCGCGCCCGAGCTTCGGCTCCTGGGTGACCTACGGCCTCGGCACGGAGAACCAGAACCTGCCCGGCTTCATCTCGATGTGCCCCGGCGGTTATCCGATCCAGGAATCGCAGAACTGGCAGAGCGCCTTCCTGCCGGGCGTCTTCCAGGGCACCTACATCAACACCGAGCACACGCAGCTCGACAAGCTGATCGAGAACATCACGAACCACTACACCGCGTTGCCGCAGCAGCGCGCCCAGCTCGACCTGCTCCAGCGGCTGAACGAGCAGCATCGCCGCGCCCGGGCAGCCGACGCCCAGTTGGAGGCGCGCATCCAGAGCTTCGAGCTGGCCTACCGGATGCAGGGCGACGCGGCGGACGCCTTCGACATCAGCCGCGAACCGGAATACATCCGCCAGCGTTACGGCGAGGGCACCCAGGCCCGGCAAATCCTCATCGCCCGCCGCCTGATCGAGCGCGGCGTCCGGTTCGTCCAAGTCTGGCACGGCTCGGGCCAGCCGTGGGACAACCACGACGACATCGAGGAAGGCCACCGCCGGCTGGCCGGCCAATGCGACCGGGCCATCGGCGCCCTGCTCACCGACCTCAAGGAGCGCGGCCTGCTGGAGGACACGCTGGTCATCTGGGGCGGCGAATTTGGCCGAACCCCAACCGTGGAGCTGCCGACGCCCGGCGCCAATGCCGGCAAGCAGAACGGCCGTGACCACAACAACCACGGTTTCTCCATGTGGCTCGCCGGCGGCGGCGTGAAGGGCGGCAGCGTTTACGGCGCCACGGACGAGTTCGGCTTCGCCGCGCTGGAAAACAAGGTCCACGTCCACGACCTGCACGCGACCATCCTCCACCTGCTCGGGTTCGAGCACGAGAAGTTCACCTTCCGCAACGCCGGCCGCGACTACCGCCTGACCGATGTGCACGGCAACGTGGTCAAGGCACTGCTGGCCTGAAGCGGGCTGCTCCGGCGGACCACGACGTCGGCACGCCAGACCGGGACCGATGCCGCCCCGGCTTTCCTGCCTTCCAGATTCCTAACGATCGCTCCGGAACAGCCCGGAACGCCATTCCTTGTCCGTCTTCGCCGTGACCAATTTCAGCCCCGCTCCGGCGAAGGCTTTTTCCACCGCCTTGAATTGCGTCGCCAAGATTCCCGCTAGGACAAGCGAGCCGTCCGGCGCCAACCGCGCGAGGATGCGGTCGCGTTCGGCAATCAGCAGGTCGTAGATCAGGTTGGCGCAGACGACGTCGAATTTCTCCTTCGAGCCGCGGGGCATTTTCGTCAGGTCGGCCTGGGTCAGTTCGACCGCGCCGGTCACGCCGTTCAGTTCGGTGTTCTCCGCGGAGATGCGGACCGCGTCGGGATCGAAATCAAACGCCTTCACCGGCGCATACCCCAGCTTGGCCGCGGCAATCGCGAGAATTCCCGAGCCCGTGCCCATGTCCATGAACGACTGGCGTTCGCCCGCGCGGCGCAGCTTGGCCACCTGGGTGAGGCAAAAATGGGTCGTCGCATGCTGGCCGGTGCCGAAGCTCAGGCCCGGGTCCAGGAGCACGAGCTGCTGGCCGGACTTGGGCGCACGGTTGGACCACGTCGGCTTCACGAGCAGCGACCGGCCGATCTCGATGGGCTTGAAGTGACGCTTCCACGATTCGCTCCAGTCGCAGGCCTGCACGCGCCGGATGGCGATCCGGCCGGGCGCCACGTCGAGGCCATTCTCCTCCGTGTCGGCGAGGCCGTCGCGCAGTGACGCCTTGGTTTCCGTGACCTCGGCATCCGGCAGGTTCCAGTAGACGCTGACCGTGGTGACCAACGTGTCCGCATTGGTGTAGACGGACGGCGTCTGGCCGAACTCGCGTTCCAGCAACGCGGCGACGGCGTCTTCCGCGCCGGGGTTGGTCGTGATGGCAATCTGGCGCAACGGGGCGTCCGGCGTCGGCAAGGGATAGGGATCGGGCATGGGAAAGTTCGGTTCAGGGCAAATCCCGCCAGGGCGTGAAGTTCAGCAATTGGATCTCGGTGCGGGGCCGGCCGGCCTTGAGCTCGCCGAGGTCCAGCCACGTCGCGCTCGCGTAGTCCACCTCGACGTGCTCGAAGAAGGACAGCGGTTGCTTGAGGAGGATGGATAGCGCCATGCGGATCACGCCGCCATGGCAGAAGACCGCGACCGTCTTCCCGGCCTGTTCGCGCAGGATCACCTCCAGGCACTGGGCGATGCGGTCGTGGTAGTGCTGGAGATTTTCGGCGCCCGCGACGTGATTGCGCTCCAGCAGTTGCAGCCAA
>JBIIUN010000524.1:0-3332 GCA_044339945.1 Kapaibacterium sp. (SeqCode) | reverse complement strand
GGTTCGGGATACAGGCAGCGGTAGCAGGGTCCGCCCAGGTGCGGCGCGAAGACGCTGGCCTGGCCCTCGAAGCGGAAGATCGAGCCATAGACGTTGGGCTTCTTGAGCAGCACGCAGGCGTCGTTGGTCAGGTAGCGCGTCGGGAAGTTGTCGGTGCCGTCAACGACGATGTCGTAGGGGCGGATGAGGTCGAGGGCGTTCTCGGAGGAGATGCGCGTCTTGTAGAGCTCGACCTCGACGTTGGGGTTGAGCGCGTTGATGGAGGCCTTGGCCGAATCTGCCTTGGACACACCCACGTCGGCGTCGCTGTGGAGGATCTGCCGCTGGAGGTTGGAGTAATCCACCGTGTCGAAGTCCACGATGCCCAGCTTGCCGATGCCGGCGGCGGCGAGATACATCGCGATCGGCGAGCCGAGCCCGCCCGCGCCGATGCACAGGACGGAGGTGTTACGGATCTTGCGCTGCCCGGCGAGGCCGACCTCGGGCAGGATGAGGTGGCGGGAATAACGGCGGATTTCCTCGTTTGTCAGATCAACCATACGGATGTGGGGCAGCCTAGGGCGGAGCCCGCAGCCGACAAGGGAAGTTTCCGGCGGGTAATGCGCACGGGCGGCAACGCGGCGTGGCCGACTTGCTACTCCCCGTAAAAATAACGGTTGTCCCCCGGATTTCGACCGCGGTTCACGATGGCAAGCCACCGGTAGAAGGAAATCCCGATAATGTTCCGGTCCGCCCAGTGATCGGGTTCCGGAAAGTGCGACATGAAATTTTTTCGCGGCAGGGTCCAATCCGGTGGCCAGGGTCGCGGCATGGTGTCGGGCCAGTCATAGATGCCCGGGATCAGCGAGGCGACGCGGCGGACTACCCTCAATCCGTCGTCACCTACGCAAGGCCCCGTGTCCTCAATCGCATAGATTGCATGGCTGTTCAGGCGTGGGAGGAGGTAGTTGAACGCGACCAACTGGTGCTCCATCCGATGACTTCCATCATCGATCACGATGTCAAAGCCCTCCGGCTCATGCCGCAGCACCGACTCGAGACAACCTGGGTCCGCGGCGTCCCCGATGTGAACCTTTCTCCGGCCGCCCGCGAACCGCCGGCAGTGACCTTCCACATCAAGGCCGTGAATGGTTGCGTTCGGGAAATACTCTTCCCAGAGGGACAGCGACTTCCCGGAATCGACTCCGATCTCCAACACCGCCCGCACCCGCAGGCGCACCCCTTGGAAATGCAGATGATAATACTTCAGGTAGTCATGGAGGCATTTCGTAGGTTGGTGCGTTTTTCCGAGTTGCTCCAACAGATTGTCCGGCTCTACCGGTGAACCATGGGGTGAGGGCCGGGCTGGGCCGGAGTAACCTTGCAGCGTAAGCGGCGGCAGGGGACGAATCCGGTTCCAGCCCCGGCGCAGTTCGCTGCGAAAGGGAATCAGGCGCTTCAGGCGGGTCTTCAGGCTCATCGCGGTCAAGGGTTCGGCAAGACCAGCGTAGGCCGCTGGATCAATTGGTGGAAGGGTGCAGGCATGGTCCTTCCACCCTAGGAAAGGTTTCAACGAAGGGACAAGGGGTGTTTTGGCCCATCCCATCGGCAGGCGCGTGCTTCCCTCGTGGTTGCACCAAACAGGTGACCGCAACCGCAGTTTCCGGGCACTTGGAGACGGGCGAACCTTTTCATCATGGTTGGAAGTTGCCCGCCCATTCCACGATGACGGGAACTCCACGCCAAAAGAACACACCAGCAGGCCAAAGCCCACTACCGGGGTTCCGGGCAGCATGGGTGGCATTCGAGTCGGCCAAGAGGGAACGGGATCGGCCCGGCCACCGCACTCGAAAAGATGTCGCATGGATCCCGATTGATCGACGCGGCGCGACCGTTACCGGCAAATATCCAGCGCTTGGATTGATGCGTTCGGACGCCTACGCTGTAGCCACATGACTGAAGCCTCTGCTCTCACCAGCTGGACGCCCGAGCAGGTCGCGCAAGGGAAACGCTGGTTGAACGCCTGGGCGGAGGCGGGCGCAGTCATGGAACAGCTTCGGCGAGACGAGCTCCGCCAGTTGGACACCCACAAAAGCATCGCCCTTCTCAGTGGACCCGCGGACTACCACCAACCTACGTTTGCGCCCAAGCCGACGTCCGGTCTGGTGGGGCAACAACGCTGGTTTGCCAAGGTGGCGGCACGCATCTCCTGGACAACGAACCAACTCGAACGCTTGAAGGCCGCCTGCGAACGATGAGCGTCCCATGGATTTCGGCACCGCAGAAGCATCGCCCACGGTCTTTTCCAAGGCCCCTGGCTGGCGGCGCTGGCTCTACGTCGGCAGTCGACCCTGCCACTGCGAACTTCAGGGGCCGTGGATTGTCCTCCGCACCGGCGACGTGGAATCCCGGTTTCTGATCACTTCCGTTCAATCCGTCACCCTAGACCAGCACCGGTCGGTCGCCGTCCGGCTGCTGGATGATGGCGGGGCGAGACATTTTTGGTTCATCCTGCGAGGTGACGCGGCAAACGCCACGTCGAGCTTCAGCCAGTTCTCGGAGGCATTGCGGAAGGAAAATCCCGCGGTCGAGATCACGATGCAGTGGTAAAGTAGCCTGACCGACTTTGCCCTTTGAACTTTCCGGCCGGTGCTCCGACGCTCGTTGCGCCATGGCTCGCAAGACTTCCCTTCCCGATCCCGCCGCCACCGCGTCCCTCATCGCCCGCCGCTGCACGCTCCGGCCGACGCTGGGCATCGTGCTCGGCAGCGGCTTCGGTCCGGTGGCGGAGGCCGTGGAGGCGGAGCGGGAGTTCGCCTACCGGGACCTGCCCGGTTTCCCGGTCGGCTCCGTGCACGGTCACGCCGGCCGGCTGATCCTCGGTCGCTGGCACGGAGCGGCGGTCGCCGTGCTGAAGGGGCGCGCGCATTTCTACGAGGGCTTCGCGATGGACGAAGTCACCTTCGCCACGCGGGTGCTGGCGGCATTGGGCGTGCAGACGCTGCTCGTGACCAACGCGGCGGGCGGCATCAACCCGAGGTTCCGGCCCGGTGACTTCATGGCGCTGACCGACCACATCAATTTCATGGGCGCGAATCCGCTCCGCGGTCCCGAGCCGGCCGGCCTGACGCGCTTCACGGACCTGACGCGGGCTTACGACCCGGACTTGAGCGCCGAGCTGAAGCGGGCCGGCAAGGCGGCCGAGGCCAAGTGCCATGAAGGCGTTTACCTCGCCGTGAGCGGACCGAGCTTCGAGACGCCGGCGGAGATCCGGGCGTTCGGGAAGCTGGGCGCGGATGCCGTCGGCATGAGCACCGTGCCCGAGGTCATCGTGGCCCGCCAATGCGGCCTGC
>JBIIUN010000475.1:0-3798 GCA_044339945.1 Kapaibacterium sp. (SeqCode) | reverse complement strand
CAGCCGTTCCTGACACCCTCGGTCACCAACATCGTGCTGGATACCTTCCTGAAGTCGGCGCCGAAACCCGTCGCCACGGAAACGCCCGCCGTGCCGCTGTCCGCCCGCGAGAGTGAGGTCATCAAGTTGCTTGCCCAAGGCCACAGCAACAAGGACGTCGCCCGTCAGCTCGGCATCAGCGTGAAGACGGTGGACACCCACCGGACCAACCTCATGCGCAAGATCGGGCTCCACTCGATCACCGAACTGGTGCGCTACGCCATCCGCAACGGCCTCGTCGAGCCGTAGCGCCCGATCAGGGTGCCAGCCGGAGCACTTCGAAATACCACGCCCCGAGCGGCGGCAATTCCGCAAGGACCAGCCCCTCGTCCCGCAGCGCCGCCCCCGTCGTGCGCACGCGCAGCGCGAGCCGGCTGGCCAGCCGGTCGCGGAATTCAACCGGACCGTTCGCCGGCATGGAGCCCAGCGCAGCCAACGCCGCGGGCGAGAACCGGATCCGGACGTCCCGCAGGGCGGAGGTTCCGTGCAGGTTCGCCACCACCAATAACACCTGTCCACTGGCCGGGTCGTGCCGTAGGAAGGCATACAGCCAATGGCCGCTAGCCGTTTCGCCGGGCAGTCGGCCAAAGCGCGGATTGTCCCGGTTCGCGCCGTTCAGCGGCAGAAACTCGCCGGCGGCAAACGCCGGCTCCCGCGAGAGCTTCAGCAGGCGCCCGTAGAACGTCCGCAAGGCGCGCTGTTCCGGGGAAAGGCCGCCGCCGTCGTAGCGATAACCGTTCACCCACTTCACCAGTTCCGGCATCGACTCATAGTCGAAGATGCTCGTGCGCCCGTCATCGCCGCCAAAGCCCTCCGCCCCGAGCGCCGGCTCGCCGACCTCCTGGCCGTTGTAAACGAGCAGCGGCCCCTGGCCGAACCCGAACAGCAACGCGCTCACCGGCCGGCCCACCGCGGCGCCCAGGCCGCCCCAGTGCCGCGGGTTCGCCAACCGGACCTCGTCGTGGTTTTCCGCGTAGCGCAACGACCGGTGCAGCGGGGCGACCGCGCCGAGCACCCCGTCGAGGTCATTCGCCCACTTCGGGCCGTCATACAGGTCCTTGAGGAGCCGGTGGCTCCGCTCGTCGTAAACGGCGTCAAAGCCCTCCCCGACCAGCGCCGACAGGACGTTGCCGTCGGTCAGCTTGTTGGGGTCGTTGTCGTAGGCCTCGGCCACGAACAGCGCACCAGGGCGACGTTCCCGCGCCCGCGTAATGGCCCAGCGCCAGAACTCGAGCGGCACCCAGTGCGACATGTCGCAGCGGAATCCGTCCACACCGAGGCTCTGCCAATGCGCGAGCACGGCGTCGAGCTTGAGCCAGGTGTCGGGAATGGGCTTGCCGGGATCGTCCGCAGTCGGGAATTCCTTCGGTCCGTGGCGGCCCAGCGTGAAGTCGAAACCATAGTTCAGCTTCACGGTTTCATACCAATCGTCCCGGCTCGGCGCGTTGGTGACCGCGTTGTTGCCGGTGACCTTCGTGTGGTCGCGCTCGCCGGCAAACGCGCCGGCGCCGGTGACCGGCAACGTCGGCAAGCAGAGCGGGCCGGGCAGGTAGTAGAAGTTGTTCGACGGCGCGAAGAATTGGGTGCGGTCGTCGTGCGTGCCGAAGTTGAGCTCGGGCTTCACCACCGAATGATGGCTGCGCGCAACATGATTGGGCACGAGGTCGATGATCACCCGGAGCCGGTTCCGGTGGATGCGATCCACCAGCCCGCGGAATTCGTCGAGCCGCTTCGCCGGGTCCGTCGCGTAGTCGGGGCAGACATCGAAGCAGTCGCGCACCGCGTAGGGCGAGCCAGCCAGGGCTTTGGGCAGGTTCGGATCGTCTGCCGGCAGGCCGATGGCGGAATAGTCGGTCGCCGTCGCCTGCCGCAGCACGCCCGTCAGCCAGACATGGGTGATGCCCAGTTCGCGGAGCGAACGCAGCGCCCGGTCATTCACGTCGGCGAACTTGCCGACGCCATTCTCCGCCAGCGTCCCGTTCGGCTTCCGGGTTTCATTCAGGTTGCCGAACTGCCGGAGGAAAAGCTGATAGATGCACGGCCGCTCCGGAGTGGCACGGGCGGGCGAGGAACAGGCGGCGGATTGACTCGGCATGGCTAGGCGGACCCGGGCGGCGATGAATCAGGGAACACGCACCGCTCTGGCTAACGCGAACGGACCCCGACGAAAAGCCGCGAGTGCCCGAGCCTCGGGACTCGTCAGGCGCCGGCGCTTCGGCTTAACTCCCCTTCCCCGCCGTGCGCGGGACCGTCCATGGCATCCGAAAACGCATCCGAGGGGCGCTTCATTGAGCCCGAGCATCCGCAGTTCAGCGGCTTCATCTTCAAGATCCAGGCCAACATGGATCCGAAGCACCGCGACCGCATCGCCTTCGTGCGCGTGGTCAGCGGCAAGTTCGAGCGCGACATGACCGTGACCCACGTCCAGTCGGGCAAGAAGGTCCGCCTCAGTTCGTCGCACAAGCTCTTCGGCAACGAACGCGAGACCGTGGACGAAGCCTTCCCCGGCGACATCATCGGGCTGGTCGGCCACGACGGCTTCGGCATCGGCGACACGCTGACGACGGACCCGAAGATCCGTTACGACGAGATTCCCCGGTTCACGCCGGAAGTCTTCGAATACTTCCACAACCCCAACACGGCGAAGTTCAAGCAGTTCCGCCAGGGCCTCGACCAACTGTTGCTCGAGGGCGTCGCGCAGGCCTTCAACCTCAAGGACACCGCCAGCCGCGTGCCGTTGCTGGCGGCGGTCGGGCCGCTGCAATTCGAGGTGCTGCACTACCGGCTGGAGACGGAATACAACGCCGAGGCCCGGCGCGAACCGGCGCCGTTCCAGGTCGTCCGCTGGCTACCGGCCGGCACGAAGGAGGACGAACTGGACGGCATCTCGCTGCCCACCGGCGGGCGTTTCGCCACCGACGGCGACGGCAACTGGGTGGCGCTCTTCCCGACCGACTGGTCGATGAACTACTTCACCCAGAACAACCCGCGCGTGCCGCTGAGCCCGCTGGCGCCGAAGAAGCAGGCCTGAGCCGGCTCACTTCTTGAACAGGCCGTCGAGCCCCTTGCTGGCGCCCTTCAAGGTGCCGGACGCCTTGTCGAGCGCGCCCTTGGCCGCGTCGGTGGCCCCCTTGGTCAGGTTGCCCGCCTGCGACGTGACGGCCGGGATCACCTTGGTCACGACCTCGTTGATCACCCGCTGGGTCAGTTCGCCCGGGGTGATGCCTTCGCTGCCGCTGCCGAGGTTCGTCAGCCGGATTTCCGGCAAGGTCAGCGGCGGAATCGCCCCGCCCAGGCCGGGAATGTTCAGCTTCACGTTCACCTTGGTGCCGCTCAGGACAAATTCGTCCACCTGAAGCTTTTTCTGGGCGCCGGTTTCCTCGGCGGGCTTCGACTTTTCCGCGGCGGTGAAGGCGTTGAGGTTCGCGAGCAGTTTCTTGAGGTTGTTGTCGGTCAGGCCGCCTTCGATCGTGACCTCGGGGTTCATGACCCGCACCGACTTCACGACAATCTTGTCGGACATCAGCGAACCAGGATCAACCGCGAGGCTGGCCTCACCCAGGCGAATCGCGAACGGCTCCGTGTAAGGCGCCGGATTGCCGATGACCAAACCCTTGACCGTGCCGGACCCGGAACTGGGCGACAGCTCCACGGACGCCACGGTAACGGTCGTCTGGGTGAACTTGGGGCCGAAGGTCTCGATGCCGGCATTCACCAGCTTGCCCACATTGGTGCCCAACAACACGACCGCGGCGACCA
>JBIIUN010000422.1:0-4349 GCA_044339945.1 Kapaibacterium sp. (SeqCode) | reverse complement strand
AAGGGCGGCGATCCGGTTGCTGCCTCCAAGGACGGGATCCTCACCCCGTCCGCCAAGGATGTGCTGCGCGACCTCGCCGCGAAATCGGCGCGGCCGACGGCCACCTCGGCGTCGGTGCCCGCGGTGCCGGCAAAGCCTTTGAATTCCAAGAGTCCCAAGGCGGATCTGGAAGCTTACTTCAACTCGCCTACGGCGCACGCGCTCAAGGAGCAGATCTGCGCCATGGGCCGTCGCCTGTGGGAACGCGAATACGTGGATGGCAACGGCGGCAACATGGCCATCCGGGTCGGCGAGGACATTGCCATCTGCACGCCGACGCTCGTGAGCAAGGGTTCCCTCAAGCCGGAGGACATGTGCCTCGTAGATTTCGAGGGCAACCAGTTGCTCGGCACCAAGCGGCGCACCAGCGAGATCCTGATGCACCTGCAGATGATGAAACGGCAGCCGAGTGCCATTGCCACCTGCCACTGCCATCCGCCGTATTCGACGGCGTTCGCGGTGGTCGGCGAGGCGCCGCCGACGTGCATGCTGCCAGAGTATGAAGTGTTCTGCTCCGTCGGCGTGGCGCCGTATCGCACCCCGGGTTCGCCGGACATGGGCAAGCTCGTCGCGGAGCTGACCGACCAATACAACACCATCCTGATGGCGAACCACGGCGTGGTGACCTGGTCGCACAACAACATCGAGGAAGCCTACTGGCGCATGGAGATCATCGAAGCGTATTGCCGCACGATCGTGGTTGCCGGCCAGCTCGGGAAACCGATCCAGACCTTCACCGGGCCGCAGATGAAGGACATCCTGAACATCAAGAAGTCGCTCGGCTTCGTTGACCCGCGTTACGGCATGAAGGAATGCGAGCTGTGCGACAGCGGCGACTGGCGTCCGGGCGCAACGTGCGCCGTTCCAGAGCGCGCCGAGGCGGCCGTGGGCTACGACGCCGAGGCGGAAGCCGCGGTGCAGGCCATCACGGACCAGATCCTCGCGCAAATGAAGTAAGCTTCGACGACCTTTTCCCATGAAAGTAGCAATCATCGGCGGTGGCGGACGGGTGGGTTCCTGTGCGGCGTTTGCGCTGCAATGCGGCGGACTCGTTTCGCAGATCCAGATTCTCGACGCCAACAAGGACCTCGCCGACGGCGAGGCGCTCGACCTGCTGCACGGCAGCGCGTTCGCGGGCGACCAGCGGATCTATTCCGGCGATTATGCCCGGGCGGCTGACAGCGACATATTCCTGATCACCGCCGGCCTGCGTCGTAAGCCGGACGAGTCCCGCTTGGACCTGATCAACCGTAACGTGGCGCTGTTCGTGGGCATCCTCGACAGCATCAAGGCGGCGGGCTTCCGGAAGGACGCGCACATCTTCGTGGTGTCGAACCCGGTGGACATCCTCACGCAGCTGGCGGTCCAGCGGTTGGGGCTGCCGTGGCCGCAGGTTTACGGGTTAGGCACGATGCTCGACACGTCGCGCTTCAGTTCGCTGATCGCGGAGGAACTCAAGCTCGCCCCGAAGCAGGTGAAGGCGCTGATCCTCGGCGAACACGGCGACTCGATGTTGCCCGTGTGGTCGAGCGCGAGCGTGAACGGATTGCCGCTGGCCGGATTGCCGGAATGCACGCCGTCGTTCCAGAACGCGGTCTTCGAACGCACCAAGGGCAGCGGGGCCGAGGTCATAAAACGGAAGGGCGGCGCCGGTTGGGCGGTCGGGATCGCGATTCGCGACGTGATCCACGCGGTGTTGCTGAACCAGCAGACTCTGCTGCCGGTTTCGTCGCTGATCCAGGGCGCCTACGACATCCGCGACATCTGCCTGAGTGTGCCGAGCGTCGTTGGCCGCAAGGGCGTGGACAAACACGTCGAGATCAAGCTGTGGCCCAAGGAACAGATGGCGCTGCAGGCTTCGGCGCGGGCGCTGAAGGAAACACTGGCGAAGGTGAAGGCCTGACGAAATGACCAAGGGCCAATGCCCAATGACCCGATGGAGACTCAGCGGGGTTCGGCTTGGCTTGTTGGTCATTGAGCATTGGACATTGGTCATTCCCGCATGAAATCCCTCGACGCCAAACTCGTTGAAATCCGCGCCAACCGTTCGTCGCGTGCCTTCATCATTGCCGATGCCAAGGACGCCGACATGGCGTTCGGCGTGCGGGCGCCGGGGCCTCGCGGTTACCTGGCGCGGCACGGATCGCGGCCGGCGCAGTTCTCGCCGGAGGTGTGGGGCCGCGACGAGTTCGGCTACCGCAATCTGCCCGAGTTCCTCGACATCATCCGTGAGGTCACGCACCAGGGCCTGATCGACATCATGCTGATGTCGGCCTACGTGAACGAACAGCTCACCATCAAGGAAGGGCTGTTCCAGAAGTCGCACGTCACGCCCGCGGCGCGCGCCAATGACACGACCGATGTCTGGGCCGTCCGCCACGGCTGCTACACGCGCGAGCCCAGCCAGCCGTTCCGCAGCGCGACCATCGACCACATCCAGTGCGGCGAAGTGGAGTGCGAGCGCGACGGCAGCGGGAAATTCCCTGGGGCCAATCTCGGCCTCTATTCCGTCACCTTCGTCAACGAGCTGGAGCAGGATCGCGAGGCGTCGCTCTGGTATAAGGAATTTCGCGAGGAGGCCGAACGGAAGCAGTTCCGGCACTTCCTCGAAGTCTTCGATCCGAACGTCTCCAGCGGCATTGCTCCGGAGAAGCTGGGCGAGTTCATCAACGACAACATTCTCCGAATCCTCGCGGGTGTTCCCGACGCGGGCCGGCCGGTGTTCTTGAAGATCGTCTATCACGGTCCCAAGGCGATGGAGGAGTTGGCGCAATACGATCCGAACCTTGTGGTGGGTATCCTCGGCGGCAGTGCAGGCACGACTTACGACGCCTTCCGCCTGATCCACGACGCCCAGAAGTATGGCGCCCGCGTCGCGCTGTTTGGACGCAAGATCAACAACGCGGAGCATCAGTTGGCGTTCATCGAGATGCTGCGACTGATCACCGACGGCAAGATTGGTCCCGAGGAAGCCGTGCGAGCCTACCATGGCATCTTGCAAGGGAAGGGGATCAAGCCGACGCGTTCGTTGGAAAACGACCTCCAACTCACCGATCAGGCAATGAGCTACGACGGGAGTGCCACGAAGCGCGCAACCGTCACGGTTACCAATAATCCGCTGGCGCGAACGGCTCCCGCCGAGGCGAAGGCCGAAGCGAAGGCGGAGTCCACCGTGGCCGGTGGCCAGTGGCCCCTGCGGGCTGACGGTCGGCCGGACTTCGATGCCATGACCAACGAGCAACGCGCGGCCTATCACGTCGGCCGGCTCAAGCGTGTGTTTGGCTGATTCGTCAGCGAACGGGCGGGATTCGCCAATTTACTGCGTGCGACTTCCTGGCCGTGCGAGCCTATTGGCAGTGGTTCAGGAATGAAGGCGACACACGCACTCCGGAACCGGAAAGGCGACCGCCATGAGAAGGCTGTTTTACGTGAGCGAAGAAATGTGCGGCGGAGACGATCTGCCGCCGGAGTTCGATCTGGACGACTTCTGCGAGGTTCTGCAGGGCAAGCTGGACGATGTGGAGGTTGTGCCCGTCACCGAGCCGGAGAGCGGAACTACGAATCGCGATCATCGACTGGTGCCCGAGGCGGTATTCTTCGAGGCGCTGGGCGAATACCTGCAACGCTGAGGAAACGGTGATGCCGCGCCGATCGACGGGGCACTTCAAAGCGCCAGGTCGTCGAGGCGTCGTCGTTCCCGTTTGGTCGGGCGGCCAGCTCCCCTGGGCCGAAAAGCCGGGTTCACAAACACGGGGTCCCGCGCCCGGTTGAATTCCTCCGGCGGCGTCAGGTCTTCCGCGAACTGGGGAACAAGTTTGGCGCCGACGCGGCTGTCCGGGGACCCCAGCACCCTGAGCGTGCGGTTGATTTGGGCGCAACGGGCCACAACGAGGTCGCCGGGCTTCATTTCACGGGCCGGTTTCACCGCGTCGCCATTGACCTTCACGTGGCCGCCCTTGACCGCCTCCGCGGCGAGCGTCCGAGTCTTGTAGAGCCGCACGGCCCAAAGCCATTGATCGAGGCGCATGTGAGAGCGTCAGGGTGCCGGGGTGCCCGCGCAACGGGCGCAAAGGCCGAAAAACTCCAGCCGATGGCTAATCTGTGTGAAGCCGTGCCGGCGGCCGATTTCCGCTTCCACGTCGGCGGGGAAACATTCCTCGATTTCCACCACCCGGGAGCAACCGCGGCAGACAAGGTGGTGATGATGACCGTCATCGCCCTCGGCCAGCAGTTCGAAGCGCGCCACGCCGTCGCCGAAGTCGAACCGCCGGACGAGGCGCATTTCCTCCAGCGTATGCAGATTGCGGTAG
>JBIIUN010000171.1:0-9439 GCA_044339945.1 Kapaibacterium sp. (SeqCode) | reverse complement strand
CGCAGCTCTCGCGGCCGAGGGCAGCGTGGATCTCCTTGTTGCTCAGCGGATGCTGATGCCGGCGCAGGACATCCAGGATGGCTTGGCGTGGCGCGGTGATTTTCCGGGCGCCTTGGCGTAACCGCTCGGTCAATTCCGTCAGCGGCTGCTGGATGAGCCGGTGGGGATGCTGGTGTTGTCCGCAGGGCTGGTTCATGCGGTCGGCAGGCGAGTCTGGCGGAACCGGGCGGCCGGCAGCGAGATTACAAACAGGGCCGAGCAGGTCAGGACGATGCTGGGACCGCAGGGGAGGTCGAATTGGTAACTGGCCGCCACGCCGCCGAAGCCGCCGAACAATCCCAGGAGCACGCTCAGGAGCAGATGCTGGCGAAAGGAGGAGGCGAGGTTTCGGGCAGTTGCCGGCGGGATGACGAGCAGGGAGGTGACGAGGATGATGCCCAGCAGCCGGATGCTTAGCGCCACCACGGCCGTGAGCAGGATCACGAACAGGTAGTTCAAGCCCCGGACGGAATGCCCGCCGACGTGGGCGAGGTCTTCCTGAACGGTCAACAGGGTCAACGCATTGAGGAGTCGGAAGACGACGGCACCAACCACCAGCGCGGCGGCCGCGGCCAGCCAGACATCGGTTGGCCCGACACTGAGGATGTCGCCGAAGAGATACCGGTGAAGTTCGCCCCGAAAACCCTTGAGCAGACTGAACCCGACGACCCCCAGCGCCATGAATGAGGACATCAGGAGCGCCATGATCGTGTCGGTCAGCAGTTGGGTCTTTTCCTTCAGCCACAGGATCAGGCCGGCAACGAGGAGGCTTACCGCCAGCATGGCCCAAGTGGGATCGGCCATGCCCAGCCAGAGTCCCGCGGCGACACCCGCGAGCGCGGAATGGGCCACGGTATCACTAAAGAACGACATGCGCCGGGCGGTGACGAAGACGCCGAGCAAGGCACAGAGGGGAGCCAGCAGCAACGCCACCAGGAGCGCCCGCTGCATGTAGGGTTCACTGAACATGGACGTGCCGGTGCCCGTGGGCATGGTCGTGATGGTAGGGCGTGACGTGGATGCCGTAGGCTTGCTTCAGCGAGTCGGCATTCATGACTTCTTCCGGCGTGCCCTCGCAGCAGATGACGCCGTTCAACGCGTAAACCCGGGAGGCATGGCGGAAGACCATCGAGAGGTCGTGGGACACCAGCACTACCGTCAGCTTGTGCCGGCGATGCACCTCGGTGATCAGCTCGTAGAAGCTGTGTTCGCCCGGGGTGTCGACGCCTGCCGTCGGCTCATCGAGGAGCAGTAGCTCCGGATTCCCCAGCAGACTGAACGCAACCAGCACCCGCTGGAGCTGCCCGCCGCTGAGTCCCGCAATGGGGCGGTCCAGCAATCGGGCGACGTCGAATTCCTCCAGGATCGGTTTCAGGATGTCGTCCGTGAACTGGTGACGATGCCAGAGCCAATTGCGAGTTTGCGGGAGTTTCAGCGACAGGAACTCGCGGACGCTGAGGACGAAGCTGCGATCCAGGGAAAGTCGCTGCGGCACATAGCCGACCCGCCGGAGCAGGGGCCCCGAGAGCTTCTGCCCGAAAAGGCGAATTTCCCCGGCCGCAGGTTGGTGCAGGCCCAGCAGGCAGCGGAGCAGGGTAGTTTTGCCCGAGCCATTGGGACCGATGAGCGCCACGATCTGTCCGCGTGGCACATGCAGGTCCACGCCGCGAAGCACCTGGGTTTCGCCGAGGGAAACCTTCAGGCCGCGCACTTCGATTGCGAGGCCGGTGGCGTGGAACTGGATCTTGGACATGTCAGCGAAGCGCCTTGGTGAGTGCCTGCAGGTTGCGTCGCATGCCCTCCTCGTAGGCCGTCGCGGAAAGGGACCCCGTCTCGAGCACGTCGAGTTGGGCCAACGAAATCTTCAGGTCGCGCGTCAACTGCAGGGCGAGCCGAGGGTTGAACTGCGGCTCGGCGAAGACCACACCAACGCCCTGATCGCGGATCGCCTGCGAAAGGGCGGCCAGATACCGGGGAGACGGCGAGGAGCCGGGAACTTCCTCGATGACGCCGACCAGCTTCAGCCCGTAGCGACGGCAAAAATAGGGAAACGCATCGTGGAAGGTGACCACTTCCCGCTTCAGCAACTTCGCGGTTTCCGAACGAATCTCGGCATCCAGACGATCTAGGCGGGTGCAGTAGGCACGGCCGTTCTCCGCAAAGGCGCCAGCCTTGTCGGGCGCGAGGCGTGCGAGGGCGGCGACGAGGTTGGTGACTGCGTGCTTGGCCAGCAACGGGTCCAGCCACAGATGTGGATTTGCCCCCGGGCCATGGTCATGTGTGTGCGGTCTGGCTGCATTCCCAACCTTCAGTTCCGGCAGGTTGAAAATCAGGTTTGTATCGGCCAAACCGTCCGCGGTGGCCACCCGTAGTCGGTTTGCCTTGGGGCCGGTCGCCAGTGTGCGTTCCAACCACGACTCCAGCCCCAATCCGTTTATGAAGACGAGGTCGGCCCGCTGGATCTTTTCCAAGTCCTTCGGCCGAAGTTGAAACTCGTGCGGACCGACGTCAGCCGGCAGCAGATTTTCCACAACCGCCAGATCACCGGCGACGTTGACCGCCCAACTGTAAAGAGGCGGGATGGAAGTTAGGATCCGTAGTTTATCGACGGACTGCCCGGTGGCCAATTGGCTAAACACCAATGCCGTCAGGAAGGAAAACAACGGCCGGAATGACATACGCAGATGCTGGGGAAGGGCGCCCTCATTGCAAATGAATTGCAGTGTGTCGACGCAGAAAAACCGCCGGAAACCGGCGGTTGATTGGACGAGCGACCTGCTTACTTCATCAGCAGCATATGCTGCGCCTGCTTGATCGCCTTGGACAGCTTGCGCTGATAGTGGGCGGGCAAACCGGTATACTTGCGCGGCAGGATCCGACCGTTCTCCGTCACATATTGCTTCAGCAGGGTGACGTTCTTGAAGTCGATCGCATCAATGGTGAAATCGATCTTCGGCTTGGGCCGGGGCGTGCGGGTCGTCGTCGAGCGGCGTTTCTTCTCCTCGAGCTTGGTCTTACGGGGCATAGTTTACTTGATTTCGCGGTGCAGGGTGCGGCGGCGGAGGAAAGGATTGAACTTCATTTTCTCCACCTTGTCGGTCTGCAATTTCTTATTGCGGGTTGTCTGGTAGCGGCTGGGAGGCTTGCCCTCTTTGCGCGCTTCGGAGCACTCAATCGTGACAATTTCGCGAGGCATAAAATTTTAGTCCTTCTCTTTGGCGGCCGGCTTTTCATCCGGTTCGTCATCAGAATCTTCGGCGTCCGAGCCACTGCCCGTGTCAACGCTACCCAACGCCCCCAGCTTTCGCTGCCGGAGCGCACCTTCCTTTTCAAGCTGGGCCTGCGCTTCGACGGTGAAGCGTGCCCAAGGAATAGCTTCGAGGCGTGCCTTGGGAATCGGCTTGGAGGTGATTTCGCAAATCCCGTAAGTCCCCTTTTCGATACGCTTCAGGGCTTCCTCGATCTCGTAGATCGCATCCTGGTCGGACGAAAGCAGGCTCAGGGCGAAATCACGGTCAAAATTGTCCGTCCCGGAATCTCCCATGTGGAGACTGTAGCTCTCCATCTCGGTCTGGGATTCCTTGGCCAAACCGCTCATTTGCTCCCGCAGACGCGTGTGCAGGTCGAGGAGGTTCTGGTAGAACTTGCGCAGGTCCGGCTTGACCTTGTCGACCGGCGTCCAGACAGGCCCATTGCCCTTGTTGAACTTGGCCAACGGACGTCCCAAGATAGAGGAAACGCTGGCGGCTCCGACGTGACGCGCCTTGCCGGCCGTCGACAGCGGCGCCGCAGGCGCGGAAACCTTGGCCGCCGTTTTCTTGGCCGCCCCCGAAGTCTTTGAAGACGAAGCTTTGTTGGCGCTCACGATATTCTGCTGGATTGAACGCAGTGACTATTTCGCTCGGGCGAACTGCCCACACGGGAAGCTGGCCGGAACGAAGGCCGCGGAAGCTAGCAAGCGAGCTTCCGATTGCCACAAAAATCTTAGGAAAGCGTGTTTTCGTGTTTCCTGCGCGCAACAGACCATGAGTTAAACTCGCGATTGGCCGGCATTACGAATTGGTGATTGGTGATTTCGCGGGCATAACTAGGTCGCACACGATGGACAAACTCCTGCTCATCGATGACGAGGCGGACGTTCAATACAGTTTCCGCCGGATCTTCGATTCTCCCGACTTGGAATTGCATACCGCCTCCAGCGGTGAGGAAGGACTGCGCCTGATTTCGCAGGTCAAACCCGACTTGGTGATTTCGGACATCCGCATGGCGGGCATCAATGGGTTGGAGACCTTGCGCCGGATCCGGCAACTGGATCCCAAGTTGCCGGTAATCCTCATGACGGCCTATGGCACCACGCAGACGGCCATCGAGGCGATGAAGCTGGGCGCATATGACTATCAGTTGAAGCCCTTTGATGTGCCCAAGCTCAAGTCGCTCGTGGCCAATGCGCTCAAGGCAGCCCGGGACATGCGACAGGCGGTCATGCTCCAGCCGATGCTGGAGGCTGAGGACTACGATGTCGGCGTCGTCGGCCGGAGCGACATGATGCAGAATGTCTTCAAGCTGATCGGCCAGGTGGCTGCGACCGATGCGACGGTGTTGGTCACCGGCGAAAGCGGCACCGGCAAGGAATTGGTGGCGCGCTCGATCTATTCCTACAGCCGGCGCTCCGACAAACCGTTCCTGGCCATCAACTGCGCGGCGATCCCCGATAATCTGCTCGAGTCCGAATTGTTCGGTCACGAGAAGGGAGCGTTCACCGGCGCGACCCAGCAGCGGATTGGCAAGTTTGAGCAATGCGACGGGGGCACCCTGTTCCTCGATGAAATCGGCGACATGTCCCCGGCCACCCAGACCAAGATGCTGCGTATCTTGCAGAGCGGCACGTTCGAACGGGTCGGGGGCAACGAGACGATTCGCGTCGACGTCCGCGTGATCGCGGCCACCAACAAGAACTTGGAAGAGGAGGTGGCCCGCAAACAGTTCCGCGAAGACCTGTTCTACCGCCTGAATGTCGTCCGGATTCACATGCCGCCGTTGCGGGAACGACGCAGCGATGTGCGGCTGTTGGTGGACTATTTCCTCCGCAAGCTGGCAGGCCCGGGCGGTAAACCGAAGTCCATCGGGGCGGCCACGTTGGCAGCCTTGGAAGGCCATCACTGGCCGGGCAACGTCCGGGAACTGGAGAACGTGCTGCGCCGCGCCACTGTCGTCGCCAAAGGCCTGGCCATCCTGCCGGCCGACTTGCCGCTGGAACTCGTTGCCGGAGCCTCTCCGGCGCCTTCAACGCCGCGAACCGAGGGGCCTGACTTGTCGCCGCCGGGCCAAGGTGTTGCCGCGCTGCCGGTGGCCGTCGGTGGAGGGGATTTGGCGTCGCTCGCGCAGGCCCTGTTCCGGCTCGCCCGCACCGATGGCAAACTCAAGGTGATTCCGGCGGTCGAACGCGTGCTGGTGATCGAGGCGCTGCGGGATACCCGAGGAAACCAAGTTCAGGCGGCCAAGTTGCTGGGCATCACCCGCGCGACCCTCCGCAAACGCATCGAGAAGTTCGGCATCAAGCAGGAATTGGCGGTGAACTGAGCACGATATCGCCCGAAGGCCATGCCGCTACCGATCCTCACCGTCGAACAGATGCGCGTTTGGGAGCGGGCGACTTGGTCCGCTGGCATCAGCGAGGCGCATGTGATCGCACAGGTCGGGCGGTCGGTGGCGGCAAAAGTCCGCGAAATGGTGCCGGTTGGCTCCCGGGTGGTCATGCTGGCTGGCAAAGGCAACAACGGCAACGACGTCCGGGCCGCGATGCCGCACTTGGTGTCGCCCGCAGGATTCCCGGAATACGAACTGACGCTGCTGGAGATCTCCGATCCGGCGGCAGCCCAGCCCGAGCTGGAACGCGTCCTCGCCGGCGGTTCGAATCTCATCGTCGATGGCCTGTTTGGTATTGGCTTGAACCGGCCACTCTCGTCCGAATGGTGCCGGCTGATTGAGACGGTTAACTCCAGCGGCTTAACGGTATTGGCCGTAGATGTCCCGTCTGGCTTGGATGCGGATACGGGCGCCCATTTTGGAACGGCGATCCGCGCCGCTGTAACACTCACCGTTGGCGCACCCAAGCGCGGCCATGTGGAAACGGGCGCCAGCGACTTCGTGGGCCGGTTGGAGGTCGCCGCTGAAGTCGGCCTGCTCCCGAATCCAGAGCTGGTTGTTGGCGGGGTAACTGACGGGCAGGTCGCGTCCGGTTGGCCGTTCCCGCTGGCTTGGTCGGTGGCGGGCGATTTCGGCGGCATTCCGCCCCGTCGACGGGTGAATTCGCACAAAGGCACCTACGGCCACCTCGTCGTCGTGGCCGGCAGTCTCGGATACCATGGCGCCGCCGTTCTCGCGGCCAAGGCGGCCGGGGCGGCGCGCCCAGGTTTGGTGACCGTCATTACCGCTCCCGAGGCTTATCCAGCCGTGGCGGCGCAGCTTGCCTTCGCGATGGTTCGAACCTGGAACGAGCCGCTGGCGTTGCCCGCGAAGGCCACCGCCGTCCTGATCGGCCCTGGATTGGCGGGGCGCGACGTTCCCGACTGGCTGCGGATCCAGACGCAGGCCTGGTGGCGCGAGTCGCCTTTGCCGCTGGTCGTCGATGCCAGCGCCTTGGATTGGCTGGCGGCGGAGCACCGGCAATCCAACGCCCCCATCCGCGGCGACGGACTGGGTAACCCGGCCGCACCGGCGACGGAAACACACGAGGGAACAAATCGACCGCGAGTCGGCGGGCCCATCCGGGTAATCACCCCGCATCCGGGCGAGGCTCAACGTTGGCTCGAGCCGGGGCGACGTGAGCTGGATTGCAGCCGCGAGACGCTGCTGAACGCGCTCAATCCGGCGGGCATTGTCGTGCTGAAGGGCCATCAGACGCTGATCCGCGAAGGCTCAGGCCCCACCTTCCTCAATCCCACCGGCAACCCGGGCTTGGCCCAAGGCGGCACCGGCGATGTCTTGGCGGGTTTCCTCGGCGGCTTGCTGGCCCAGCCGGCTTTGCAGCGCAACCCGCTGCTGACGACCCGTTACGCAGTCTGGGAACACGGCGCGGCCGCGGACCGCCTGGAAAGCGTCCGGCGCAATTGGACGGCGGAAGACCTGGCCGCCGAAATCGGGCGCTGAACCGCGTGACTCCGCGCTTTTGCTGAAGCCGGCTTCTGTCGCATGCTCGCCGCACGCATGGGCAACACGTTTGGCCAACTGTTTCGGATCACGACCTGGGGCGAATCTCACGGCGGCGGCATCGGCGTCGTCATAGACGGTTGTCCGCCGCGGCTCGCCCTGACCGAGGCGGACATCCAGCCGGAACTTGACCGGCGCCGGCCCGGCCAGTCGAAGATCGTCACGCCGCGCAAGGAAGCCGACGCGGTGCAGATTCTTTCCGGCACCTTCGAAGGCATGACCCTGGGCACGCCCATCAGCCTCCTCGTGAAGAATGAGGACCAGCGTTCGGAAGCCTACACCGAGATGGCGACGAAGTTCCGGCCCAGCCACGCGGACTACACCTACCACGCGAAGTATGGGCACCGTGCCTGGCCCGGCGGCGGCCGCACCAGTGCCCGCGAAACCATCGGACGGGTGGCGGCGGGCGCGATCGCCAAGAAGCTGCTGCGCGAGCGTTGGGGCGTGGAGGTGCTGGCCTGCGTGACCCAGGTGCAAGGCATCCGGGCCGAGGTGAACCCCGAGACGTTCACGCTGGGGCAGGTTGAATCCAACATCGTCCGTTGCCCCGACGCAGCCGTGGCGGAACAGATGATTCAGCTCATCGAACAACGGCGCACCGAGGGCGACTCCATCGGGGGCATCGTGCTGGGCGTCGCCCGGAATGTCCCGGTGGGCTGGGGCGATCCCGTGTTTGACCGGCTCGAAGCCGATCTAGGCAAGGCGATGCTTTCGCTGCCGGCCACCAAGGCGTTTGAAATCGGGTCCGGCTTCGAGGGCATCCAGCTGACCGGCCGCCAACACAACGACGCCATTCGCAACGTGGATGGCCAGGTGCGAACCGTGACTAACCGCAGCGGCGGGGTCGTGGGCGGCATTTCCAACGGCGAACTGATCTATTTCCGGGTCGCCTTCAAGCCCGTGGCCACCGTCATGCACGAGCAGGACACCGTGGATCTCAACTACAGCAACACGACGCTAAAGGGGCGCGGCCGCCACGATCCCTGCGTGCTTCCCCGTGCTGTGCCGATGGTGGAGGCCATGACGGCCTTGGTGCTCGTGGATCACGCCATGCGGCACGAGGCGCAGTGCGGGCGAACCACAGCAAGTTAACGGGCCTTCCGCTGAGGGCGCCGGTCGGCGGCGAGTTTGGAGTCCGGGCTGGCGACGATGTTGGTGCCGGGCGTCCAGGGAATTTCGTGGCCGTCCAGGTAGAGTGTGCGTTGGACCATTTCCACCAGGTGACCAAACGCATCCAAGGCGATGGTGCCGGGCAGGAAGGTGACATCCACGAACTCCACGGGCCCGAACGGCAGGGCATTCGTCACGGGCATTGTGTATATGCGTTGAAGGGGGGCATTCGTGAAGCGCTCCGGGGCGCGTTCGCCGGGGAAGGTGATGCTAACCACGTTGCTGAGGCCGATGATCTTGTGATGCTCAATCCGCAGCACCGGCGTGCCGTCTGGCAAGCGGTCCTGGGTGACGACCCACGGGCCGCCCTTGCGGCGGGCGGCCGCGCAGGCGCCGTAAAACGTCACGTAAAGAAACAGCGTGGCGAAGAAAATGCCGACGAACGCTTTCGCGGCTTTGGTTCCATCTCGGTTCAAGCGAGCCGACAGTAACCGCGGCCCGCCCGGAAGCCAACGCCGCATCTCCGAAAGCAAAAGGCCGGCCGGGCATTCCTGCTCGGCCGGCCCTTGAATCGGAGGTTGGTCAGTTTTTGATCTGCACACCCGTGCCCGCGTCGGTGGCGACCGGCTTGGCATCCGCGCCCACGGCGAAGAGGTGGGTCTGGCTCATGACATACATCGTGCCGTTGGCGACGATGGGCGTGCCGTAGACCGGCGCGCCGAGATTGGTCTCGCTGATGACGGTCGCCTTGTCGCCGCCCTTGGAGGCGAGGACCACGAAGTCGCCGTCCTCGTCGCCGACATAGACCTTCCCGTCGGCCACGAAGGTGGAACCCCACATGTGGGCCTTCATGTCGTAAACCCAGTTCACCTTGCCGGTCTTGGCGTCGAGGCAATGGACGTAACCGGAGAAGTCGCCGAGGTAGAGCAAGCCATTGGCGGGATCAATGCTCACGGTGGAGATGGATCGTTTCGCCCCCTTGTAGCTCCAGACCACGGCCGACTTGGTCACGTCGCCCTTCTTCCCGGCGGGATCGATGCAGACGAGGTTGCCCACGCCTTCGCCGTGTTCGGGGTCCTGG
>JBIIUN010000075.1:0-13799 GCA_044339945.1 Kapaibacterium sp. (SeqCode) | reverse complement strand
CTTCGCGCCGCGGAACAGCCGGTCGAGTTCCGCTTGGGTGCGCCGGCCGCGTTCCGCGAAGGCCGAGCGGCGCCGTTGGTCCGAGGTGTTGATTTCCACCAGGTCGCCGGTTTCTGCGTCCTGCAGCACGAGCCGCCCGAGGTTGGGCAATTCAAGTTCGTAGGGATCGGTGACTTGCACTGCGACCAAGTCATGCCGGCGACTGACTTGGCGCAGCGCGGTGGACGAAACCCGCCCGAGCGTTTCGCTGCGGATGGCGCGGCGACGCAGGTGCGCGGCGATCTCGGCCCGGCTCGGATTCGTCTCCGCCAGGAAGTCGGACACCAGGATGACGACGGCTCGGTGCGGCAACACGCGATTCACGAAGTCCAGGGCGCCGTTCACCGACGTGCCGCGGAACTGCGGTTCGTGGCACAGGATGTCGCGGATCACGCGCAGCACATGGCGTCGGCCCTTCTTCGGTGGGATGAACTTCTCGACCGTCTCGGTGAAGAGCACGAGGCCCACGCGGTCCTGGTTGCGGATGGCGGAGAAGGCCAGCACGCAGGCGAGTTCGGCGGCGAGTTCGCGCTTGGATTGGTCGCCCGAACCGAACAGGCCGGAGGCGCTGACATCCACGGCCACGATCACCGTCAGCTCACGTTCCTCGCGGAATTTCTTCACGAACGGATGGTTCATGCGCGCGGTGACGTTCCAGTCGATGGAGCGGACCTCATCGCCGGGCTGGTATTCGCGGACCTCGTCGAAGTCCATGCCCTGGCCCTTGAACGCCGAGTGATACTGGCCCGCCAACGACTCGTCCACGAGCCGGCGCGTGCGCAGCTCGAGCTGGCGGATCTTCTTGAGGAGTTCCTTGGGAATCATGGCCGTTTTGCCTTCCGCCGGGTGATGGCATAGCGGTTCGCTCGCTCTACTGCTGGGGCCGGCACACATTCAGGCTCAGCGGATTCGGTGAGAAGCGCCACGATCTTGATGACCTCGACAGTGGCTGGCAGGCCGCGCCGATAGGCGCGGATGTGGGCCAGCCAGCGGGGAAGGCGGTGTGTGCGAAGCCGGACCACCGCCAACCGCCGGTCAGCGGCGAGATAGCAGTGGGGCAATACCCACGACCAGTTCACCCCGCAGACTTCGGCCGCGGCCCGCCCCGTCGGGAGTTCTGCGAACCGCAGAAACCGTTCGATTAGCTTCAGTCCGTGCCGCAGGTCGTCCTGGGTCGTGGCCGCCGCCAGCAGTTCACGGAAGTAGGCGCGGCTGGCACAGACCAAGGCGAGCAACTGCTCCGCGTCGTGTCGGCCTTCCTTGCGGATGTGGGCCACGTTCCACGCCTTGGCCATGAGGGCGGCAACAGGGTTAAGAACGCGCACTTGGGCGCCGGCGATGCTTACGGTCGTGGCCAACCGGTTGACCTCGGCCTCCGAGAGGCCGGGAATACGCCGGAGCACCTCGATCTTCATTGGCTCTCCTGCGACCGACACCACCAACTGGCCCGCCAACAGGTTGCCAAAGGCTTCCCTCAGGGAAACAGGCTTGAGTTTGGTTCCCAACTTGTCCGCGAGGAGCTCCGCGGCGGCCCGGTTGCCTTGGACGTCCAGATCTTTGCTGACGAAACCGAAATGTTCCCGGATCGCCGCCAGCTGCGGCTCCACGGACAGGTAGGTGCGCGCCCAGAAATTGGATGCCTGACCGCCCATCAGGACACAGGCAATTTCATGCACGCGCAGGACTTGGAAAATGGCCCCGAGCTCCTCAGGAGCGAACAGCCTTCTTTCGCTTGCGGCAGTTTCCCCCATAAGTGTGGAGCTTCTTCAGGTCGGCAAAGGTTTGGGTCCAATCAATCCGGACGGTGCTGAAATCCCAGCCCCGAAAAATGCTGGCCTCGTCGTTGGCTTGCGCGGCCGTCAATTCGCCCCGCCGCACGCGGTCGGCGAGCGCCACACGGTCGCGATGCTTCTCCTCGCGGAAAGCCTCCACCGCCGCCGCGGCAAGGCGGGTTGAAGTGCGTTTCGTTTTCATGCGGGAACAATGTCAGGTCGGCTCGGGTCGGTCGAGACGGGTTGCGAAGCAATCAGGCGGCGGCGCAGTTCCGGCGTCGGCAGCAAACAGGCGTCGTGCCGGCCGAACCAACGGTAGCGGTTTCGCGCGATGACGTCGTAGGCCCAGTCCCGGAGTCCCCGCGGAAGAATCACGGCGGCGCGGCCCCACGACCACGGCCACTTGAGGTAGGAAGCGACGCGCAAGGCGGCGTCGGATTTCAGGAAGACGCGTCCCGCCTCGATGACCACGAGGCTGCCGCGATAGTCCGTTCCGATTCCGTGCCGGGTCAGCAACTGGGCGCCGGCCGTCGACTCCAGCGCGCAGAAACGCAGCTCCGGCTTCCGCTCATGCCGCAAAACGAAGAGCACCGAGCCGTGGCAGAGATTGCACACGCCGTCGAACAGCAGGATTGGCATCTCGCTCACGGATATAGTTGCTGGCACGTCTGCGTTCATGAGTTCGAGCTAGAAGCCCTTGTCAATTCGCAGGCGATCAAACTCACCCCGCGTGGGAAAGTAGACCACGCTCCAATAGCGCGGCCCGCCGTCATAAACTTCGATGAAATGGCTCGTCCAATCGCTGGTTAAGGATGAGTCCCCTGGAAGGAAGTTCAGCCAGATTCCCTGCTCATGCCCCACCGTGACTCCGACAGCTTGGCAGACCGAATTTGAGAGTTCGGTCCGGAGCTGCGACAGGTAACGGGCATTTGTCGGTGAAACGACTTCACGCGATTCAGGCCGCCTTTTTGCCAGTAGCGAAGGAACCAGCCTTGCTGCGAACGCGGTCTGCTCCTCGGATGGGTTCCAGAGCGGCTTTGCCCAACTGATCGGTTTGAAGGTATAGCTCTCTAGCGCCGAACTGGGCACCAAAACCGTAGGCACCGGTGCGCCACCTATCTGCTCAAAGACTGCGGGACCTAGCTTTGCCTCGCGAGAGCGGGCAGCAGGAGTTTCGAGGTTACGTTTGGACGCGCCCTCCCCTTGGGCACATCCGAGCGCAAGAATCGCAGTGAGCAGCAGGATAACCACGGCAGTTCGCATAAGCAGCCTGACGACGACTCACGGCACCGGCAGTTCGTCGAAGATCTTCTGCACGACATCCTCGGCGGTCTTTTCCTCGGCTTCGGCCTCGTAGGTCAGCGTCACGCGGTGGCGTAGCACGTCGAGGCCGATGGACTTCACGTCCTGCGGCGTCACGTAACCGCGGCCGCGCAGGAACGCATGGGCCTTGGCGGCGAGCGTCAGCGCGATGGTCGCGCGCGGGCTGGCGCCCATCTGGATGAAGTCCTTCACCGCGATCTTGTAATGTTCGGGATCGCGGGTCGCGCACACCACGTCCACGATGTAGTCCTTCACCTTGTCGTCGCAGTAGAGGTCGTTGATGACCTCGCGGGCCTTGAGGATGGCCGAGGCTTCCACGACCGGCGTGATCACCGGCTGGCCGCTCGTGCGGGCCATCAGGTCGAGGATCAGACGTTCCTCGTCGCGGGACGGGTAGCCGATCTTCAGCTTCAACATGAAGCGGTCCACCTGCGCTTCGGGCAGCGTGTAGGTGCCTTCCTGCTCAATGGGATTCTGCGTGGCGAGCACGAGGAACGGATCGTCCAGCTTGAAGGTCTGGTCGCCGATCGTGACCTGGCGCTCCTGCATGGCTTCGAGCAGCGCCGACTGGACCTTGGCCGGGGCGCGGTTGATTTCGTCGGCCAGCACCAAGTTGGCGAAGACGGGTCCACGCCGGATGGCGAAGGCGCCGGTCTGGGGATTGTAAATCTGCGTGCCCACGACGTCGGCCGGCAGCATGTCGGGCGTGAACTGGATGCGGCTGAAGCGCGTGTGCAGCGCGGTGGCCAGCGTCTTCACGGACAGCGTCTTGGCCAGGCCGGGCACGCCCTCGAGCAGGACGTGGCCGTTGGCGAGCAGGCCGATGACGAGCCGTTCGGTCAGGTATTTTTGGCCGACGACACAGCGTTGGATTTCGTTGAACAGCGGCTGCAGGAAGAACCCGGCTTCCTGCACCGCGGCGTTGAGGGCGGTCACGGACGTCATGTGCTTCGCGGATGTATGGCGGGTGACACCGCGGCGGGCAAGATGCTCAAAGGCCAAATTCTGGCGGCTCCGGCCAGTCTGGCCGGGCCGGGCAACGACTTTTGGCTTTGAACTTCGGACCCGGACCCGTGAACTCCGCCGCGTGACCAACCTGTTCATCGCCACCGGCAACGCCCACAAGGTGCAGGAGATCCGGGCCGTGCTGGGCTCCGCGTTCACGGTGTTCTCCCAGCGGGACGCGAACGTGAGGCTGGAGCCCGAGGAAACCGGCGCCACCTTTGCGGAGAATGCACGCATCAAGGCGGTCACCTGGGCCGCCTACTTCGCCGCCGACGTCTGCAACCTGAACCTCGACTACGTGCTGGCCGACGATTCCGGGCTGGAGGTGGACGCCCTTGGCGGTGCCCCGGGGGTGCATTCGGCCCGGTTCGCGGCGTTGGACGACGGTCGGCCGGGGAATTCGCCGGACGCGGAGAACAACGCCAAGCTGCTGCGCCTCCTGGCCGAGGTGCCGGCCGAACGGCGGGCGGCGCGGTTCCGCTGCGTCCTGGCGCTCACCCCGGTGGCTTCGGGCGAGGCTCCCGCGGCGCTGGCGGCGGCGACGCGCACCTTTTCCGGCGCCTGCGAGGGAAGCATCAGCGCCACCCCGGCGGGCGGCGGCGGTTTCGGCTACGATCCGCTGTTCGTGCCGGCGGGCCACGGCGTGTCCTTCGCGGAGCTGGGCGAGGCGGTGAAAAACCAGTTGAGCCACCGGGCCCGGGCCCTGGCGCAGTTGCAGGCCTACCTCGCCGCCGGGGGGCGTTAACCGGTCCGGCCACTGGACTTTCCCCGGCGCGGCTGCTAGTGACTCCCCGCCTTGGCCTCCCGCAACTGTCGAAAAACCGCGGGCGGCCGACCTTGAAGAACACATGAAGCCCGCGTCGATTGCCCTTCTGCTTTTGGGCGCCCTGGCCACCCCGGCCTGGGCGCAGAACAATGCCGCCCCCACGCCCGTCACCATTGCCCCGGCGGCTCCGGCCACCAATTCCGCGGCGGAGCTGGATGCCCGGTTCAAGGACTCGATGGAGAAGAACAGCTATTCCATCGGCGTGATGCTGGCGAACGACATGAAGCGCAACCTGCAACGGGGCGGCTACGAGGTCGACCCGGCGATCGTCGCCAAGGCGTTCTCCGCCTTCTTCACCGGCCAACCCACGACGGTCACCGAGGCCGAGGCCCAGACGGTGGTGCGTTCCTACAGCATGGAACTGCGGCAAAAGGCCGAGGAAAAGCGCAAGGCCGAAGCCGGCAAGAACAAGAACGAAGGCGAGGCGTTCCTGGCGGCCAACAAGGCCAAGGAAGGCGTGATTTCCCTGCCCAGCGGCCTCCAATACAAGGTCATCACCAACGGCACCGGACCCAAGCCCTCCACCAACGATACCGTCAGCGTCCATTACCGCGGCACGCTGATCGACGGCACGGAGTTCGACAGCTCCCTCGGCAAGCCCCAGCCCGCCAGCTTCCGCGTCACCGGCGTCATCCGCGGCTGGACCGAGGCGTTGCAGCTCATGCCGGTGGGTTCCAAGTGGCAGCTCACCATTCCGTCGGAGCTCGCCTACCAGGAGCGCGGTTCACCGCCCAAGATCGGGCCCAACGCCGTCCTTCAGTTCGAGGTTGAGCTGATCGGCATCAAGGAAGCCGCCCAGCCCGCGCCCCAGCCGGTCGTGACCAGCGACATCATCAAGGTGCCCAGCAAGGCCGAGCTCGAAAAAGGCGCGAAGATCGAGGTCATCAAGCCCGAGCAGCTCGAGAAGTTGCAGAAGGAAGAGGCCGCCAAGAAGGCCGCCGCCGAGAAGAAGTAGTCGGCTTCGTTCAGTTTCCCGCCGGTGGTTTCCCTGTGAAGCCGCCGGCGTTTTTGTTGGCCGGGAGCGCGGCGTGGATCAGGCCCAGTCCGGTGCCTCAGCCAAGGCTTCGGCCACACTGGCCAGTCGCAGCCCGCCAAGGATCGGCTCAAAGTGCCGGGCGTTCAAGGTCACCACGTCGGCGGCGCACGCGGCGGCCGCCCGGGCGTGCAGCCAGTCATGGATGTTCGCACCGTGGACGTTGGCGACTACTGCCGCCGACAACGCGGACTTCACCTCGCCCGGCTGCAGCTCGGACCATTCGAGGTTGGCAAAAGTGGCGGTGGCGGCGGCCACGGCATCGGCCGGAGAGAAGACCCACTGCGCCTTCCCTTCCGGGGTTTCCACGGTGAGACCGCGACCGGTCATCACGGCATAGAACTCGGCCAGCGAATGACTGCGGGTATATCCGCGGGGCGCCTTGCGCAAACGGGCGGCGCGGATCAGGCCGGAAGTATCCCAGTAGGCATTCATTCGGACCGGGCGGCGGCCACGGCCTCGACGATGGCCTGGTCCGAAATCTCCGCCGCCTGGAATTCGGCGAGGGATACGACGCGACGCGGATACTGGGGGCGCACTTCGGCAATGGGTTCGCCGTGGTCGGTGATGGTCACCGGCAGGCGCCCGTTTTGGGCCGAGCGAACCACCCGCTTCGCATTGCGATGCACTTCCGTGAGGGTGACGGTCATGCGCGAAAGTATGCATTTTGCAAACTTTCACCAACCGAAACATCCGCTGGGTATGGCCAGGGATCCGCGGGCGCAATTGACGGCCGGGCCGGAAAACCGGTTCCCTCACCGCCCATGACCGCGGCCATCCACGAACTCATGCAGCAGACCGGCGTCCGTTTTGGCACCAGCGGTGCCCGCGGCTTGGCGGTCCAACTCACCGACTTCGTTGCCTACGCATACACGCAGGGCTTCCTCCAGTTCCTCGAAAGCGTCGGCGAACTCCGGACCAAGGGCACGCCCGTGGCGGTCGCCGGGGATTTCCGGCCGAGCACCGATCGCATCATGGCTGCTGCCCTGCGCGCCGCGGCCGACCTCGGCTACACGCCGGTCAATTGCGGCAAGATTCCCTCGCCCGCGCTGGCTGCGTGGGGTCTGGCCGGTGGTTTCCCAACCGTCATGGTGACGGGCAGCCACATCCCGGCCGACCGCAACGGCATCAAGTTCAACAAGTGTTCCGGCGAAGTCCTGAAGGCCGACGAGGCCGGCATCACCGCCCAGCAGATCCACGTCCCCGACGGCCTGTTCGACGCGGCGGGGAATTTCACCCGGGCCTCCGCCTTGCCGGCGGTGAATCCCGAGGCTGGCCGGCGTTACTTGGCCCGTTACGCGGACTTTTTCCCGGCCGATTGCCTGCGGGGTGTGCGGCTTGGGGTTTACCAGCATTCGGCGGTGGGCCGTGACGTCCTGGTCGAAATCTTCCGGGCCTTGGGCGCGGACGTTACCCCGCTCGGGCGGTCCGAAAAATTCATTCCCGTGGATACGGAGGCGATCCGGCCGGAGGACGTCGAACTCGCCCGTGGTTGGGCCGCGGAACATCGCTTCGACGCCATTGTCTCCGCCGACGGTGACAGCGATCGGCCGTTGATCAGCGATGAACGTGGCCAATGGATCCGGGGCGACGTGGCCGGCATCCTGTGCGCCCGCTATCTCGGCGCGGATTCCGTGAGCACGCCGGTCAGCTGCAACAGCGCGGTGGATCTCAGCGGCTGGTTCCGCGAAGTGCGCCGCACGAAAATCGGTTCGCCCTTTGTCGTGTCGTCAATGCTTGAAGCTACGGCGGCAGGGTCCCGCTGCGTGGTCGGTTACGAGGCCAACGGCGGCTTCCTGCTGAACTCCGACCTGGCCCGCGACGGCCGGACGCTGCGGGCCCTGCCGACGCGCGACGCCGTGTTGCCAATCCTCAGCCTGCTGCTGTTCGCCCGGCGGGAGGGCGTGGCGCTCTCGCATCTCGTGGCTCAGTTGCCGCCGCGCTACACGGCGAGCGGCCTGCTCAAGGATTGTCCCGTGGAAAAGAGCCAGGCCATCCTGGCGCGGTATTCCGCCCCGGATGAGGCGGCCAATCGCGCCGCGTTGGAACGGGACTTTCCTGGCCTGGGTGCCGTGACCGCACTGGACCGCACAGACGGCGTTCGGGTGACCTTTGCCAACGGCGAGATCGTCCACCTGCGGCCGTCGGGCAACGCGCCCGAGTTCCGCTGCTACAACGAGGCCGCCAGCGAAGCCCGGGTGGGCGAACTGGGTGCGCGGTGCCTGGAGATCGTCCGCCGGCTCGCGGCCTGAGCCGCAATGGGCGGGCAGCCTTGGGCAAGTCCCGACGGGCGCTGAATTCGCCGAACCGTCATCACGTCCGGGCTCCCGTCCCGGAAACGTGCCTCAGGTCAAGGTTTCGGGCGTGGGCCTGACGGCAGACTCCGATTCCATGAAACCAGTGCAACGTATCACCGCCGGGCTGCTGGCGCTCCTGACGCTGGCCGCGCCGGGACGGGCGACGGCGCAGAGCGGCGACGAGTTTGAGCAGGCTCCGATCCGCTATTCGGCGACCGCGCCCAAGGACCCCATCGCGAAACTGGAAGCCCGCCTCCATTCCGGCGATCTGAAGCTGCCGGGGGACGACCGCGCCAAGTTCGAGCGGCTCCTGCGGGAACTGGACATCCCGGTCGAGAGCCAAGTCATCGTGTTCGCCAAGACCAGCTTCCAGCGCGACCGCATCAAACCGTCCACGCCGCGGGCGATCTTCTTCAACGACGAGGTTTACCTGGGCTGGGTGCCCGGCGGGCTGTTCGAGGTGGCCAGCCTCGACCCCGAGCTGGGGCCGATCTTCTACGGCTTCGACCCGCACGAGGAGACCGTGCCGAACAAGGCCCGCTTCGGGCGCGACGAGGATTGCCTGCGCTGCCATGGCGGACAGTTCGTGCGGGGCATTCCGTCGGTGTTTGTCCGCAGCGTCCACAGCGACGAGGGCGGTGACCCGCTCCTGAAGTTCGGCAGCGAAGTCGTGGACCATCGCACGCCCTTCAACGACCGCTGGGGCGGCTGGTATGTCACCGGGCTCCACGGCCAGGCCCTCCACCGGGGCAACGTGTTCGTGCGCGAGGAAAAGGGCGAACTCGTCGCCGACTACCGCCGTGGCGCCAACGTCACCAACCTCGCGCCCTACTTCGACGTCCGGCCGCACCTGACCAACACCAGCGACATCGTCGCGCTCATGGTGATGGAACATCAGCTCGCCACGCAGAACGCCCTGACCAAGGCTGCCTTTGCCGCCCGGCGCATGCTGCATTACCAGCAGAGCGTGCAGCGCGACCTCAAGGAGGTGGTCAGCGAGGAACCGACTTATGACAGCGTCCGCCGGGTCATCGAGAACGCCGCGCAGGAGGTCGTGGACCACCTGCTCTTCAAGGACGAGGCGCCTTTGCCGCCCGGCGGCATCCAGGGCAGTCCCGGTTTCCAGAAAGTGTTCACCGCCCGGGGAAAACGGACGCCGGCCGGCGAATCCCTGCGCGACCTTGAACTCAAACAAAGGCTGTTCCGGAACCGATGCAGTTACCTGATTGATTCGCCGCAGTTCCTCGCGCTGCCCAAGGCCCTGAAGGAACGCATCTACGCCCGGCTCGCCAAGGCGCTGCAGCCGGTCGAACCCGACGCCCGTTACGCCTACCTGCCGGCGGAAGAGCGCGCCCGCATCGTGGCCGTGCTCCGGGAAAACCACCGCGGACTACCGGCCAACTGGCTGGCGAACTGAACGCCGGCGCCGGCGTTTCTGCCGTGGGGCCTACTCCGCCGCCCGGATGCGCTCCAGCATCTCGTCCAACCGTTTGGGCGAGGCCGGCTGGGCCGTTCCGAGTTCCTGGGCGAAGACGGACACCTTGTATTCCTCCAGCAGCCAGCGGAAGTTGTCGGCGAGCTTCAGGCCTTCGGGTGACTTCGGCGGGGTGGTGCGCAGCCGTTCGCGCTCGGTGACGTAAGGCGCAACCAGCTTTGCCCGCTCGGCGTCCTTCGGCGGATTATTCGCGGCCCGTTCGATGCGCAGGACCAAGGCCTTGAGGTAACGCGGCACGTGGGGCAGTTGCGCGAAGGGAATCTGCTCCAGAAAACGCCGCGGCACCAACGCCTCGACCTCGGCCGCAAAGCCGGTGGCCTTGGTGTCCGGCGTTCCCTTGGCGCCCAGCGGTGCGCTGCCCAGCAGGGCACCGAGGCTGTTCAATTGTGACAGGGATTTGAGCGGGGTGGCCGCCTTGGGTGCGGCCGGTGTGCTGCTGACGCCGGCGCGCAACGCGGCCTGCTGCCGGAACTGGAGCACTTGGCCGACGCGTTCGATGAGTTGCTGGGCAAGGCCGGGCAGCAGCCGCTTCGCGTTGGCCACCGCTTCGTCGAAATTCGCCGTCGTAAGCCGGGTGGGCAGCTCGGCCGGCAGCACGAAGCGCTTCAGGTTCGTGAAGGCGGTTTCCTGCAACTCGGCGCCGCTGCCGACCGCGGCGGCCTGCAAGTCGAACTTCGCCAGCGTGCGAAGGTCCCGCTCCAGCCACGCGAGGTCGCGCTGCAAGGCGAGTTCGACCAGCCGTTGCCAGGCCGGCAGGCTGGAACGGCGCGAGGCCAAGGCCGTCGGGAATAGGCGGACGCTCACGCTGCCGTCGTCGAGTTGCAGGCCGGGGAAGCCCCACACCGGCAGACCGTGCTGTTCGCCGGCCGGAACCTTCTCGGGCAAGTCGCCGGCCGGGAACGTGGTCAGGCCGAATTTCTCCCACTGGCGCAGCGCAAGTTTCCAGCCGGCGGACTCGGTGGGCGGCGTTACCTTCACCTGGGCGAGCTGCTGCTTCAGCGCCGCGAAATTCCGGCCGGCCGCCACCGGCTTCGGTGTGTTGCCGATGAGTTCGATGCGCGGGCGGAGGTGCGCGGGCACGCCTTCCGCCTTCCATGCCTCGGGCGGCACGGTGAGCTGATAACGCTCCTTGAGGAAGCGGCCCAGCGAGGCGTGGAACGAGGAGCCGTCCGGCCGGAAGTCGCGGACGATTTCCTGGACCTTGGGATCAATGGGCAGGAGTTCCTTGCGCAGCGATTTCGGCAGGGAACGCAGCAGTTCGTCCATCATCGCCGCCCGGAGGCCGGGCACCGACCACTCCAGCAAGGCCGGGGTAACGGCGTCGGCCAGCGTCACCGGCAGGCGGATGGTCACGCCGTCGTGCTCCTCGCCGGGCGCGTAGGCGTAGTTCAGCGGCACCGCCTGGCCGGCCATTTCCACGACGTCCGGGAAGGCGTCTTTGTCTAGCGACAGGTCGCGGCCGCCGCTGAGGTCGTTTTCCGTGGCGCACAGCGACGCGGTCCGTCCCGGCTCGCGCAGCCAACGGAGCAGTTCGTCGCGCGACGAGATGTCCTTCAGGCGCGCGCCGTAGAACTTGAACAGGGCCTCGTCGAGGTCGCCCAAGTCGTGCCGCCGTAGGCGCGTCTGCCAGCTTTCGACCTTCTCACGGACTTGGCGGTTGTGGTCGAGGAACGCGAGGCCGCTGACGGCGCCAGTCGATGCAGCCCTCGTCAATTCTGCTGGTGGAGTTCCCTCGTTGTTGCGGGCGATCCCCTCTCCCCGGGGGAGAGGATTAGGGTGGGCTGACGAAGGATTCGTTACTTCCCGCTCCGGGAAACTTGTCGCCAACAGATCGGTGCGAAGGGTGCGGCGGTTCTGTGCCTCGCGCGGTTCCCCCTCACCCCGGCCCTCTCCCTGGGGGAGAGGGAGGATCCGCTCATTCGGGGTGCGAATTGTCCTCGGAGTATCCGCTATGAATGCCGGGTATTCGCCTGTCTGTGCCGGAGCACGTTGGGTCAAGTTGGCCTCCGCGTTCGGTGACAGGCTCCCTCTCCCCGAGGGAGAGGGCCGGGGTGAGGGGGAAGAAACCGTCGTCCCAACATTGAGCCCGGTTCTATAGCCACGTTCGCCAACATCCCGTGCTTCTTCCTCCGCCTCGTCACCTCGGCGGCTACGGGCCGGAGGCGCCAGGTCCTCCTCGACCAGCGCCGAGCGAATGAAGATCGCCGTGGCGTCGGCGGGATTGAGGTTCCCGTAGGCGACGCTGCGGCGGAACACCTCGAGCCCGTGGAAGCGGGTGATTTCCTCCACGAGCACGCGGCCGGCGCTCGCGCTCCAGTGCGGATGTTGGTGGGTGACTTGGCAGAGATGCGGCGCGAGCTGGACGATCCAGTGCGGATCAATGCCGGCGACCGTCCGCGCGAAAAGCTGCGTGGTCTCGACCAGTTCGCCGGCGACGAGCCATTGTGGCTGGTTCGACTTGGGTTTCGGCGCGGGATTCTTCTCCGGCTTGGCGAAGCGGTTCTTCGGCGGCCGTTCGCCGCGTTCGAAGAGGGCCGAACCGGGGAAGATCATCACCTGCCGGTTGGCGCCCGCCTTGTATTGGTTGCGCTCCTCGCGCGTCGAGACGTGGCCGAGCAGGCCAGCGAGAATCGAGCGGTGGATGGCCTGGTAGAACTGCTCCTCGGTGCGAGGCACCTTGCCGGTGGCCTGGGCCGCGCCGCGGCCTTCCTCGTCTTGGAACACGCCGAGGTTCTCCAGCGCGCCTTCGAGCTGGGCGTGCAGGTCCTGCCATTCGCGCATCCGCAGGTAGGAGAGGAAGTGCTGCTTGCAGAACTTCCGGCGCGCGCCCTGCGTGCGGAGCGCCTCCCATTGGTCGTGGACTGCTTTCCAGACGTTGAGCAGCGTGAGGAAGTCCGACTGCGGATGGATAAACCGGCGGTGGGCGGCATCCGCGGCGTCGCGCTGGTCGAGCGGGCGTTCGCGCGGGTCCTGGATGCTGAGGCCGGCGGCGATGATGAGCAGTTCGCGCGTGGCGTGCTCGGACTGCGCCTGGAGCAGCATCCGGCCGAGCGTCGGATCAATGGGCAGGCGCGCGAGGTCGCGTCCGAGCGGAGTCAGCTCACGCTGCTCGTCGAGTGCACCGAGTTCCTGGAGCAGCCCATAGCCGGCCTGGATCGCCGCGGGACTGGGCGGCTGCACGAAGGCGAAGGTCTCGATGTCGCCGAGTCGGAACGCCTTCATTCGCAGGATGACCTCGGCGAGGTTCGCCCGCTGGATTTCCGGCTGCGTGAACGGCGGGCGCGCCTTAAAGTCCTCCTCCGAATACAGCCGCACGCACACGCCGTCCTGCACCCGGCCGGCGCGGCCCTTGCGCTGGTTGGCGCTGCTCTGCGAGACGGGTTCGACTGGCAACCGTTTGGTCCGGGTGCGCGGCGCGTAGCGGCTGATGCGGGCCAGCCCGGCGTCCACGACGTAGCGGATGCCGGGGATGGTCAGGGACGTCTCGGCGATGTTGGTCGCGATGACCAGCTTGCGGCGCGAGGACTGGGCAAAGACGCGCTGCTGGTCGCCCGAACTGAGCCGACCGTAGAGCGGGACGATTTCCGCCTCGCGCCCGAAGCGACCTTCAAGCTGGTCGCTCGTCTCGCGGATGTCGCGCTCGCCCGGCATGAAGATCAGCACGTCGCCGAAGCTGGACTCGTAAAGGATCGTCTCGGCCGCGCGGACGGCGGCGTCCACGTAGGTCAGTTCACCGGCACCGGCGCGGAGTGACGCGCGGATGGAGGCTGTGAGCTGGAGCGTTTTGGAGGAGATGGCGCTCCGCGTGGGTTGCCCGCCCCCACCCCGGCCCTCTTCCCCGAGGAGAGGGGATAGCCCGCCGGAGTTTGACTCATCCACAAACCCGCCTGACGAGGACTGATCAATGCCGGACTGAATCGAAGCCGGTGAACTGTGGAGTCGTTGGAGGTCGTTACCGTCTCCCTCTCCCCTGGGGAGAGGGCCGGGGTGAGGGCGGGCCTGGTCCACA
>JBIIUN010000474.1:0-3810 GCA_044339945.1 Kapaibacterium sp. (SeqCode) | reverse complement strand
CCGGGCGCGGCCCAGTGCCAGCAGGGAGCGGATCCGCAAGCCGCTCACGCGGTTGCGGTCCTCGTCCTCCACGGTCAGACCGTCGAGCAGCGCCAACGCCGCCTCCGGCCGGCCCACCCGCTGGCTGAGGGCCGCCCGCAGGTAACCCAGCTCCCAGGCCCGGTCGGTCGCCCCATCCTCCCGGAATACCTCCTCCACCGCCGCGAGGGCGGCCGGATAATCTTCCCGCCACAGGTGCGGTCGCAGGCGGATGTCCGGGGCGAGCGGCACCCCCGCCTCGGCGGCCTCCTCCTCCATGGCGGCCAGGAAGGCGGCCGGGTCCTGGGCGGCCACGTGCCACACGTGGCCCGCATCGCTGAATTCCTCATCCGCGCCCCGGTCGGCGTGGTGTGACCGGGCCGCCGCCGCGGTCCATTCGGCCAGACAGGCGCCGGCGATGAGTCCCGGGAAGTGCTGCCGCAGGAGGCAATGGACCACGGCGACCCGCGCGGCGGCCAACGTCGCGAGGTGGGCCAGCGAGGCGGCGGCGCCCACCGCGTGATTCCGCTGCCAGCTCAGCCAGACATCGCAATTCCGCCGCCCCCCGTCCGCCGCGGACACCTTGAGGTCGGTTTCATGGGTGTTCGCCAGCAGGAACGACAGGGCCCGGAGCCGGCGGACATGCAGGCGGCCCAACAGGAAGCGGATTTGAACGTTGGCCGAGGTCGCGTCGGAGGGCACCACGCTGGCCTCGACGAAGGTGGCCGGGGTGTCGCCCGGCGTGGGCAGCAGGCCGGTGAGCGGAGGCAAGTCATCGGGCGGCGGCGGCGGGGCCAGGCGGCCCAGGTCCGCGGCGCCGGCGAAGGGGAGCAGCGTCTCCGCCAAGACCGAGTGCAGGTCCGCGTGGACGGCCCGGGCCGCGCGTTGGGTGAGGCGGTCGGGCGGAGTGAGGGAGGATGCGTCTGGATTCATGCAATCAGGGACCGATACCGTCCGCCCTCCCGGTCACCGAAGGTTCGCCGGAGCAGCAGGTGCTCCGGGGCGGTGCCGTGGGCGGTGCGACGCGGCTCCCGGGATCTTGGGCTGGGCTCCCGGGAGTCGTCGCGAGATCGAGCCTAGCACACCCCTGGGTCAACGGCGGTCCGACCCCTGGAATTCTCGGGAGTATGTAATTAACGCAAACGGGCCGCCTCGCAGGCATTGCGGATCGCTTTTTTGATTCAAATACTCAAGGTTTTCGGTTAGCAGCCTCCGAGGCCTGCGGCCTGAGATTCCAATTTGCGTTAATTACATACTCCCGGGAATTCTTTCGGAAGAAGAACAAAACCCCGGACACGCAACGTGCCGGGGCTGAACGAAGAACTATGGATGGAACCAACCCAGTTCCCGGAGCGATGAATGCCGGAACGGGGTGACGATGATGTGGTCGAGCACCTCGATCCGGAGGATCTGCCCGGCGCGGATCAGGTCACGCGTGACGCGAATGTCCGCCTCGCTGGGCGTGGGATCCCCGCCGGGGTGATTGTGCATCACCACGACGGCGTGCGCGGCCGCCACGATGGCCGGCCGGAACACCTCGCGGGCATGGACCAAGACCTGGTCCAGCAGACCGATGCCGACGACGTGGTGGCCCTTGACCCGCTTGCGGGTCGTGAGCAGCAGCACCACGAAGCATTCCTTGTCGGGATCGTAGTGCGGGGACGGGCTGACGCACTGGCGCCAGTAGCCGGCGGCGTGCTGCGGGGTGTCGCAGGACCGGAGGTATTCCGGCGCGGGACATTCCCGCAGGGCGACCACCTTGTATTCGACCGGCGGGGCCGGCTTCGGCAGCGGTTTCACTTCCGTCTTGAACAGATCGGGTTGACGCATAGGACTCTCCTTGGGGATCGGGCAGCCTGTTTGCGCAGGTGCGGCCGGAGATGGACTCTCGCTGGCCGCGGCCCGGTCCCCCTTTGGGTTTCAACGCGGGGTTGAGGAAAGGGAGGGGCGTCCACCGGACAGCCGGCTGTGCGCGGTGCGCGCGTAGGCCGGGTCCTTCTCGATCAGCACGAAGCGGCGGGAAGTCTCCCGCGCGGCGATGCCGGTGCTGCCCGAACCCGCAAAGGGATCGAGCACGATCTCGCCGGCCTCGCTGTAGGCCATGAGCAACGGCGTGAGCGCCGTCACCGGCTTCTGCGTGGGATGCAGTCCGTTGCCGGAGTAGTCGAACTCGATCACGTCCGGCGGCGGTTGGCCGGGCGGCTGGGGCCGTCCTTTGGCGAGCAGGTAAGCCTGCTCATGCCGCATCTGCGTGTGGCCCTTGCGCGAGGCATACGGCTTCACGAAGACGAAGTGGCCGACGGGGAACAGCCCGAGCTCCTTCCAGACGGCGAGGAACTTCTCGACCTTGCCCCAGCCGTAGAACGACACGCAGTAGTGGTCGGGCCGGAGCACGCGATACACCTCGGCGAAGGCCGGGAAGAGCCAGCGGGGATTGTCGTCGTTGGCCACCTTGCGGCCGTCCTTGTCCTGGTAACGGACGAGGTAGGGCGGATCCGTGAGCACGAAGTCGATGCACTGGTCGGGAAACCGGCGCAGCACATGGATGCAGTCCCCCTGGGTGACCTTGTTCAGGAACGGCTGGAGGGCGTTCATAACTCGTCCCTCACTTCCTCGCGGGTCAATGACTCGACCTTGCGGCCGGATTCGAGGAACTCCAGCGCCCGGACACAGGCCACGCGGCTCAGGTATTCGGTGAGATACGACCGCACCTGGCGGCCCCGTTCCGTCTCATCGAAGAGCAGGATGAACCGCCGGGACGGGAAGTGATCCAGGATCCGGTGCAACGTCCGGTCCTTGAGCTCGTGGGTGAAGATCCCGAGCACCGATTCGTAGCCGCATTGCCAGAGATGGAACACGTCGAACGGGGCGTTCGTGAGCAGGATGGGGAGGGAACCGCCCACCTTGAGCACGCGATGCAGGTTGAACGGTTCGTCCTCGCCGGCACCGAGGAAACGATACTTCGCCTTGTCCCGCGGCACGGGATCGGCCGGCCAACGCGCGGCGTAGCCGGTGAGTGTGCCGTCCGCGGCGTGCATCGGGATCGGGGCGCGCCCGTGGAGGTTGATGGCCTGGGCACTGCACCCGAGGTCGAAGTATTCGAGGGCGTCATCGCTGAGCCCGCGACCGACGAGATACGGATGCGGCGCGTCCGGCCGGAACTGGTAATGCAAGACGGGCGGGACGGGCGGTGGTTGAAGCTGCGACGCGGTCAGGAAGACCGGCGCACGGGGTTTGCGTTGGGGCATGGGAACTCCTTTCGGGGAATGGGTTTGAGGAACAGCGGGCAACCCACACGGGCTGCCTCCAGTCATCCATCCTACCACGAAAAGCGCCCCACCGGTGGGGTGAGGCGTTGAGTTCAGGCTTCGTCCGCCAGGCGGACCAACGTGAGCTGCCGGTCGAGGTCGCTGGTCACCACCACGCGATGACCGCGGGCGGTGTGGAACTGCGAGACCACTTCGCCAGCTTCGCGGGTCAGGTGGTAGTCGTTGTCCGCGCAGGTCCGCTCGTCGGCATACCCCCAGTCCAGCCGGCGATGCAGTTCGACGCGCAGGTCGAGCTGATCGGAGCCAACTCGGCGGACGGCTGCGGGGGAGCAATAGACGGCACAGGCATTGAGCAGGGCATTCATGGGAAGGAACGGTTTCGTCCAGTTTACCACGAATGGCTTCACTCCGCCGGCAGGTGCAGGTGCGGCCAATAGACGATCCAGCCCTTGCCCAGCTGATCATGGCAGGCGCCGCGCAGACCGCGGGCACCGGCGGCTTCGAGGATGGCGGCGAGATGGTC
>JBIIUN010000073.1:0-13811 GCA_044339945.1 Kapaibacterium sp. (SeqCode) | reverse complement strand
CCGGCGTCCACCAGCGATGGGTCGAGGTCGAAGGGCACGACGCCCTTGGCGAGCCCGAGCGGGTTCAGGCCCTGGTCGGCCTTGTCCATCTGCGCCTGGATGGCGGTGAACTGGGCCGCGATCTCGCGCAGCTCCGGCACCGTCTGGCGGTCGATCTTGTCGATGCTCTTGTGGGCGGGATTGGGGTCCACGCTGGGCAGGATGGCGTTGGCCATCAACCAGTCGGCGTAGGCGCCGAGGCCGGCGCGGCTGGCCCATTCGTCCACGCCCCAGGCGCGGTCGGCGTCCTCGTCGGCATAGCCCTGCCACTGGCCGTCGGGATCATCCACGAAGCGCTGGCGATACGTGAGGTCCACGATCTCGGCGCCAGCCTTGGCCTTGTAGGCGGCGGCCACGGCGAACTTCCGTTCGTCGAGGTAGTCCACCTTCACGGGCACGCCGGCGAGCAGCACGTTCTCGCTGCGCGGCACCCAGGTGAAGTTCGGGTTCCGTAGGAGCTGGTAATAGGTCTTGGTCGCCGTCAGGTAGTGGCCCCAGGCATCGCCGTGGCCCTGCGGGAACAGGATGCGGCCGTCCTTCTCGTCGAGCTTACCGTCGGCGTTCTGGTCGGTGACATTGTAAACCTGGCTGTAGGCCACCTCGCCGTCGCCGAGGGTGAAGTTCCAGAACATGCGGTTGTAGACCGGGGACGCCTGGACACCCGCCGACGAATCGTCGCGGCCGCGCAGCAGGGACAGCTCTTCCTCCAGCAGCGAGTCGAGCTGGTTCTGGAAGGCGAAGATCGAGGAGGCGCCGGTGTTGTAGGGAGCCATGTCGGTCGTGAGCCCGATGGACGGGTCGGCGGCGTCGGCCATGGCCTCGTTGCCGATCATCGTGTAGAGGTCGGCGATGCGGCTGCCCACGAAGAGCAGCGCGTTGTTCGCCGGCTGGTAGTTCACCGGCGGCGTGCCGTCGGTGCTCAGCGAGCGGGCGCGGCGCAGCACGGTTTCGTAAGCCTCGATCAGGCCCACGCGGTTGATGGCGTCGGCGTCGGGGTTGAAGGCGATGTCGCCCTCGTAGCGCATGCCGGCCTGCTGGAGCATCGAGGTCTTCGTGCTGGCGGCGGCCTGCGTCAGGTCGGCCACCCGCTCGTCGAACGGATTCAGGCCACGCACCACGCGCTTCACCCACCCTTCGGCGAGCATCGGCTGCGGCGTGCCCTTGGAGGACGGGTCGCCAATCCACGGGCTCCACACGAGCCCGCGGTTGCCGACGTTGTAGCCCTTGTAGCGGGCGACGAACCAGTTGTCGGCCAGCACGAGCAGGCCGCCCTCGCCGCCCTCGCCGAGCGTGATCGAGTTCTTCCCTAAGCCGTTGCCGGGCGTGTAGGGAATCCAGCCCTTGGCGTCGGTCACGCGGCCGTCGCCGCCCACGACCGGCAGCACGGACTTCTTAAAGTCCGGCGCGTCGGGCTTATACCACCACTCGAACTCGAAATTCTCCGGCTGGCCGCCGAAGTCGCTCGAGGTCATGAGCGTGAGGCGTTCGTCGAAGACGTTGTCGGGATAAAGCACCTTGAGGTCGCCCGCGAACGGCCCCTCGCCGATGGCGATCACCTTCAGCGTGACCGGCAGGCCGGCGAGCGCCGAGTTGTCGTTCTCGATGAGCGTTAGGAAGCGCGGCGGCACGCCCCAGGCCTGGCCCGTGGCGCTTTCGCTCGTGGCGGAACCCTGCTTGGCCGCGGCGCGGCCGTTGCCGCTGACATCCGGGAAGGAGTCGCCGGCGCCGTCGTCGAAGGTCCAGTAGCCGACCAGGCCGGACTGGCCGGAGATCAGGGTCTGGTAACGGTTCACGAGCAGTTCCGCGGAGGAGCGGGCCCGGTCGTGCCAGAGGCGGGCCTCATCCAGGGAGCCCAGGAAGGCGGTGCCGCTGCGGCCCAGGCCCCAGCGCACGTCGCCGGCCGGGCGCCATTGGGTGAACGGGGTCTCCCGTTCGCCGACCAGCACGCCGTCGCGGAAGAGGCGCAGCGTCTTGGTCTCGCCGGAGAACACGCCGGCCCAGTGATGCCACTCATTGGCGTCCACGTAGGGCCGGGTGCTGACGGCGGTCGCGCCGCCCAGCTGGAACTCGACATAGTTGTCGGCGCGGAAGCCGGCCTGCAGGCCATCCACCGCGGTGCCGCGGCTGACGAACCAGTCCACCCGGCCGCCCTGGGTGCGCTTCACCCAAGCCTCGAAGGTAAACTTGGTGAGGGGCGTGGTCGGCAGGCCGGTGACCACGGCCGCGTCGTTGCCGCTGGCGGTGCGGAGCGCGGAACCGGGATTCGGCGGGGCCGGCACATTGTTGCCGACGGCGGCGGTGAGCGCCTTCAGACCGTTGGGCAACGATTCCATTTCCAGGAAGGTCTCGTCGTAAACCAGCGTCGGGATACCACCGACGAAGTTGGTCCCGGTGACCTTGTATTGGTAACCGATCAGGAACGCCTGGTCGGGCTGGCCGTCCTTGTTCAGGTCGAGCTGGTTCGGGTTCCGGGTGAGGTCGAACAGGTCGTCGATGTAGCCGGCAAACGTCGGGTCGCCGTCGGCCAGCAGCTTGATGCGGTCGCGTTCCTGCCGCGTGAGGATGTTGGGCAGCAGCAGCGGTTCGCCGGCCTGGGTGTCGTCGTAGTGGCCCTTGAAGCCGAGCAGCTTGTTGATCGGGTCGTAGGACAGGCGGAGGCGCAGCGGATACGGCAGGTCACGGAATGCCTTGCGGCCGGCCGGGGCGTCCTGCAGCCGGATCTGGTCGGGCATGGCGAAGCTCGCGGGCAGCTCCAGCAGGTTCTCGCTGACCGGATCGTAGAGCCGGGCGATGTTGGTGGGCGGCTCGGTGAGGAAGCCGGGGCCGATCTTGAAGGTGCCGGTGAAGTCGGGGTTCAGGCTGTCATGCACGACCCGGACGGCCGCCATGTCGGCGACGTTGGGCAGGCCCTTCTTGGCGCGGAACAGCGTCTCGCCGACCTCCAGCACGGGGCTGTTGTCCGGCCAGCGGATCGTGTAGCGCACGGGCACCGGGGTGCCCGGCGTGCCGCCGGGGCGGCTGTCGAGCCAGGCCACGCTGGTGCCGACCGCGACATCGTTGCCCAGGGTGCTGTTCAGGTCGAACCAGAAGCCGGGCTGGAGCGGGTAGAAGAAGCGCAGGTCGAGGTCCGAGTTCTGCTGGCCGCGGAGCTCCGCGTTGCGGGCGTAGATCTTGCCCTTGTAATCCTCGAGCGCGATGTCGTGCCCGGCGGCGATGTAATTCTCCGGCGTGAGCGGCAGGATGCTCAGCGGATACGGCGGCTGGACCTCGGTGCCGACGATGCCGCGGTATTGGAAGAAGTAGGGCGCCTCCTCGGTGACCACGCGATACACGCGGTGCAGCCAGAGCCTGGAGGTGAAGTGCCGATACTTCAGGAGCACGAACGGCTCGGAGTAGTTCTTGTAGCGGTTCAGGTCGTTGCGCAGCGCGTAGACCGCCTCGCCATTGCTGCTGGGCAGGATCAGGGCGTGCTCCTCGTTCGGGTTGAAGCCGGCGAGGACGGGATCGTCCTGCACGTAGACGCGGGCCTCGGGATAGGTGACGGCGGTGATCGGGTCCCGCTCCTCCATGTTCGAGCCGAGCTGGCTGGCGATGATGATCTTCGGCGGATTGGCGGGCCATTCGGGCGTGTAACGGACGGCCTTGCGGCTCCAGGCGACGCCGAGTGAATTGAGCCGATACCACGCGACGACGAGGTCCTGGTCATTCACCGGGCTCGCCTTGTTGACCAGGTTGACCGGCACGATCGTGCCCGTGCGGGCCTCGCGGTTGTAGGCGGCGTCCAGGCCGACGCCGTCGTAGGCGGACTTGGCGAAGAACACGTAGCCGTTGCGCCCGGGATAGTCGGAATGCTCGGCATCCACCAGCGGCGTGCCGATGGTCCACTTCGCCTCGGAGAAGACGCGCGGATCGTTCCAGACGAAGGTGCGGGCGACCGTGAAGCGGTTGGACTGGGTCGTCGGGTCGGGCGGCAGGCCGCCGGTGATCAGGTAGCGGACGACCGAGTAGCCGGTGCCGTTGGTGGCGGTGTTGAAGACGCGCGTGTTGCTGTCCACCGCCGCGCCGGGCGTGGTGGCGTATTGCAGGTTGTAGTAGCTGAACTGGCTGTCCGTCGCGGCCGGGTGGGCGTCCACGGGAGTGCCGGCGATGTGCGTCTCCGGCTTCAGCGGCCAGACGTTCACGTTGAGCGAGGAGATGGTGACGAGGTTCGTCGTGATCGGGTTCAGCGACGTGTGCCAGCGGATCACCGCCTTGGACGGCCGGATCGCGTAGAGGGCGCGGTCCACGTCGCTCCAGAAGAAGCTATTGCCCGCGTTGTCGCCGGGGCCGCCTTCCATGAAGTCGATGACGGGATACCGCGCGACCGAGCCCTCGGGCCGGCGGATGGCCTTGCCGATGACGCTGGCGGGATGCGCGAGGAAGGCACGGACCTCGGCCTGGCCAAGGTCGTTCAGGCGGCGGCCGATGCCGACGATCTGGCCGGACTTGTTGATCGAGCGGGCGGATTCCAGGCGCCACGGGCTGCCCTCGGGAATCAGGCTGTTGAGGTCGTAGACGGTGCCGCCACTCCAAAGGAAGGCGCGGGCCGTGCCGTCGCGGAGCCTGGCCTCGCCGATGACCTGGGCGAAGTTGTTGATCGCGTAGGCGCGGCTTTCGACCCAGGTATCGACCAGCGCGCCGGTCGGCACCACCCATTGCCCGTCGCGATACAGGGCGGCGATGCGGGCCCCGTTCTTCACAAGGTAACCGGCCACCACGCCGTTGTCGTTCAGCGCGAAGGCCGCGCTTTCCTGGTAGCCGGCGGGCGGATTCAGCCGGGTGACGGCCGTGCCGTCGTGCGTGAAGGCGACCTGTCTCCTCGCGTCCACGAGGTAGCCGGCCGCGGTGTTGAAGAGGTTGAGGGCATTGACCCGGCCCTCGGTGATGCCGGCGAGGAACTGGGCGGACGTAACCGTGTCGAGCGCGGAACCGAGGAGGAACGGCTGGTCCACGCCGAGCCGGGTGACATAGCCGGCGAGGGTGCCGGCCGCGTTCACGGCGACGGCGACGCCATTCGTGTAGCCGGCGGGAATCCGCAGCGTCGCCTCGTTGGTGCGATAGTAGGTGATGACGTTCGTCTGCTTCACCGAGGCGCCGCCCCCGGTGGGCTGGTATTCGGTGATGACGTTCTCGCGGTTGAACTCGACGGCACGACGGAACGGGACGAGGCCGACGCCCGCGGTGGCCGGGGTGGAGCCGACCTGGTAGGCCCGGTCGAGCTTCACGTTGTAGGCCGCGGCCTCGACGCGGCCGGCGCGGCCGCCCAGGTCCACCCTCACGCCGCCGCTGTTGTGATCCTCGAACACGAGCGGGGTCTCCACCGCGGAGCCGGCCCGGGCGAGCGTGTAGCCGGCCAGGCGACCGCTGTCGTCCACCGCCAGGCCGTAGGATTCGGCGCCCTTGCCGGGTTCGGCGAGGTCGAGCAGCGCATAGGCGAGCTTGGGCACGAAGGAGACTTCAAACTCCCGTTCCGCACTGGCCAGGCCATCGCTGACCGTGACGCGGAGCCGGGTGTTGCCGAAGCTGCCGGCGAACGGGCTCAGCATCAGGGTCCGGTTGCGGCCGGTGCCCACCACGCGGATTCCGGAGTCGCGGAGGATGGTCGTTTCGCTGGAGGTCGCCGAGACGTTCAGGTCAGCCAGGGCATTGTCCACGTCGTTCACGACGATGGGCACCTGGTATTCCTCGTCCTGCTCCTCCAGCAACTGGTTGGCGACCGGTTCCAGCGTGGGCGCGTCGTTCACGTCCACGACCTGGATGTTGACCGTGCCTTCGGAGGATGCCCCCAGGCTGTCGGTGACGCGGTAGCGGAAGGAATCGGCGCCGGTGACGTCGGGATTGGGCGCGTATTTGTAGAAGGAGCGGCCGAGTTCGGTGACGCGGAAGACCCGGCCCCGGGTCGGGTTGGCGCTGATCGCGTAGGTCAGGTTGGCGTCGCCATCCACGTCCTGCGCCACCAGGACGATTTCCTGGCCGGGGCTATCCTCGGGCACGCGGATCGTGTTCACCGTGTTGGCCCCGGTCTGAAAGGTCGCGCCTCCGGCCAGCAGGCCGTCGAGCGGGGACTTGGTGGTGGTCGGCGTGAGGTCCTGGGCCCAGATGCCGAAGCCTTCGTTGAAGCGGTAGTAGCCTTGCAGGCCGGATTCGAAACCGCTCAGGGGCTGGGCCATGGCGGCGGCGATCTGGCTGGCCGTGCGGGCAACGTTCCAGATGCGGACCTCATCCAACCCGCCGGTGAAGAACTGGGTCGGCGTGCCACGGTTCTGCGAGGCACCGAGGTAAAGCAGGTTGCTGCCGGTGTTGATGGCGATGGCGTCGAGGTCCTCGGCGACCAGCTGGCCATTGACGAACACCTGGCGTTTGCCGCCGTCGTAGACGGCGGCGACGTGCGCCCATTGGCCGATGATCAGCGGGGCCGGCGAGGCGAGCCGGGACCACGGGGCGTGTTCGCGGTAGAAGGCGACGGTGCCATTCGCCTGGAGCTCGAGGAAGTATTCGCCCCAGACGCCGCCGTTCTGCTTGTTGAGCAGCATGCCGCCGAAGCGGTCCGGCCGGACCCACGCCTCGAGTGTCAGCGAATTGGTGCCGGGCGCGGCGAAGACGGCCTCGCTGCCGGGCACGTAGAGATACTGGCTGTTGTTGGCCACGTTGACGTTGCCGCCGCCGAGCAGGAGGAATCCGTCGGTGCGCACGATCGGGGCGTCGTTCACCGGCTGGACCTTGGCGACGACCTTCTGGGAGAAGAGCTGGCGAGTGCCGTCCCTAACTTCGTAGATGAACGAGACTTCGCCACCGGTGACGACATTGAAGTTGGGCTCGGGCGTGAAGGTCACCGCGACCTGCGACCGGTCCTGCTGAGGCAGCTCCAGCACGTAGGCGCCCACCACGCTGGTGCCCGGGAGATCATTCCAACTGCCACCGCCGACCCGCTGGGCGTAGTGCTCGCCGTTCACGTTGTTCGGTTCACCGGGATTCCACTGGGTGAAGGACCACGCCTCGCCGGTGACCCAGCGCCAGGAACCCTCGACCAGTTCGTCCGTCGCGCCGATCCACGCGCCGGTGCCGCCGGCCACGGCGTTGACCGCGGTGGATTCCGCGGACGAGGTGATCGTGGCGAGGTGGCCGCCGCGCCAGATCGCGTCGGACCGGGCCTGGCCCCACGGCAATGACTCGGAGATGAGCTGGTAGCTCCGGGCGCGGTTGGCGACGCTCCAAGTGGAGTTGCCCAACGAGCCCCGGGTGGGCGGCGTCAACACGTTGAAGGCCAGGCTGGAACCGGTGCCGGTCAGCGCCCGGGTCAGGTTGAAGGGCGTATCCTCGTTGGGCGTGACCGTGAGGATGTTGGGGATGCCCGCGGTGTAGCGGGGGAAGAGCGCCTGCGCGGTGGCGTCGGCGGGCCGCGTGCCGGCGCCGGTGTCCCGGGCGAGATTCGGCACGGCGTTGCCGCGGCCATTGTCGAAGGTCCAGTAGCCGATCAGGCCGCTGGCGCCCGCGTCGAACGGCGGATAGGCGAAGGCGGTCAGCTCGGTAATTGTCCGGGCCTTGTTCCAGATGCGGATCTCGTCGTAGGTCGCATCGGGAGCGGGATCGCCGGCGCTGCCCCAGTTGCTGGCGCCAATTAAGTTCCGGGTCCGGTTCACGTTGCGGGGCGTGCCGACGACGCCTTCCGCCACCATCCGGCCGTCGAGGTAAATGCGGCCGGTGCCGCCCTGGACAGTCGCCGCGACGTGGGTCCAGCGGTTCAGGGGCACCTGCTCGGAGGAAACGACGCTCTGTCCGTCGCCCTTGTCGCCCCACACGAAGAGGCTCGGGCGCTGCGAATCGCCATTGCTCAGCGTGAGGATGACGTTGTCCACGCCGGCGCCGTTGCCGAAGTCGAGGATGCGGGACCAGTTGCGATTGCCGCGCCGGTAAACCCAGGCCTCGATCGTGAAATCGCCCTTGAACCAGGTGCCGGCGGGCACCGTGACCTGGTCGTCGGCCCGCACGAAGCTGACCCCGGAGGAGCCCGCGTCGTCGAGGGTCACGGGCAGCGCTTCCTCGGTGTCCTGGGCCACGTCGATCGCGGCGGTCGTCTCGCGGGTCTGACCGTCACCGTCGGTTGCGCGGAACGTCAGGGTCACCGTCGCGGCCGCGTTGCGGGAGGTGCCATCCACCGTGAAGGTCCGATCGGCGCCGCCGGCCGCGACGGACACCCGGCCGACCGGGATGATGTTGGGCTCGGTGGAGGCCACGCACTGCACGGTCAGGCTGCCGGCCGCGGTGAATTCGTCGCCCACATTCAGGGTGCCGGTCACCTTGGAGAAGGAGCGCATGCGGCCGGGATTGGCGGCGACCGAGATGGTGGGCGGCAGCTGAACGCGGCGCACGGTGACGCTGATGGTGCTTTCTCGTTGGGTGGCACCGTCGTTCGCAAAGACAGTGACATTGCAGGTGCCGAATCGGTTGGCGGTCGGGCGGATGTTCAGGGTCCGGTTGTCGCCCGTGCCGTCAATCGTGAGCGAGCCGTTGGCAATGATGTCCTGGTTGCTGCTGGTGGCCCACGTGCGGATCGAACCCGAGCCATCGGGGTCGCTCAGGTTGATGTTCCGCGTGGTGGACGTGTTCCAGTTCATGTCCACGGCACCGCTGAAGCTCAGGTCGAGCGGGGTGTTCCAGTCGAACGAGTCGCCGGGGAAATAGGCCCGGTTCCAGGTGCCGACCCAGTAATCGCCGATGTCGTGCCAGCGGTCGATGACCACCGAGCCGTTATCCAGCTCAATCTTGAGGTAGTAGCTGCCCGCGACCCAGTTCTTGTTCTCGTTGTAGAAATAAAGCGTCTTGAGCTGGGACCGGACCGTCGGCCAGGTGCGGGCGTTGCCGCCGAAGTCGTAGGTTTTGTAGTGGTGGCTCTGGTCCCGGAAGGTGCCGGCGAGGACGTCGTTGGCGTCCCAGATGCTGCCGCCGACGACCCGCAACGTGTAGGCCTCGGAGCGGTTGTCGGCGCACCAGTAGTCATAACGGGCGCGGCCGAAGTTCCAGGAGCGGTCCTCGCGGGCGCACCAGTTCTCGGTATCGGGCACGTAGATTCCGACGGTGACCTTGCGGACCAGCGGATAGGCGTTCAACACGCCGGCCAGGCCCAGGAAGACCAGGAAGGCAAGGAGCCGGGCCGGCAGGCGGGTGAATCGGCCGAGGGGGAGGAGGTTCGGTATCACAGCTTCGCGGGGTTCGGGGGATTGGAAAGGTTGGGAACGGTGCATGGCGCTCACTGCGGGTTGAGTTGCGCGACGGGCGAGACGCGTTGGAGGACCAGCGGGCCGCCGGTCTGGATGGGGTTACGGTGCAGGCCGGATAGGATTTCCGTGTAGGTGCCTTCCAGTTGGTCGGTGCCGGCCAGGTTCACGTTGCCGGCCGGCAGCGGGCTGAGCGCCAGGGTGACGCGCCGGGTGAAGGAATAGACCTCGCTGCCCTCCGCCGCGGGGGTCTTGAAGTCGAGCCCGAGGTTGTCGTGGTCGGGATGGTAGCGGTGCTTGAACGGGTTGACCGGGGAATCCGCCGACAGGCCGAACTCGGCGATGCCGGAACCGCCGGGAACGAGGCTGCCGGTGACGTCCACGAAGCCGCGGAGCGCCGCCGCGCCGTCGAACTTGAACGCCACCGCGCTCAGCCGGCGGCCGATGCGCTGGCCGTCCCGCAGCCCGACACCCTTGAAGTCCGCCAAGCGGCGCCGGTCGGAAATCAGCACGAACTTGCCGGGAGTTTCCGTCGTGGCGGCCCGGTCGTCGAACAGCAGGTAGGCCTCGCTCAGCAGCCGCGCCTTGCCGGCGGCGTCGATGTGGACCAGCACCTTGAGTTCGAGGGGGGCCGCGGTCGGCGTCGGCGCGGTGAGGCCCTGCTTCGCGGTGTATTGGAGCGAAACCACGTTGGTCTCCTTGCCTTCGTCGTTGATGAACTTGGTCACGGTCTTGGTGACCTCGAAGCCGTTGACCTCGCTGACGCCGGCCAGGTTGACCCGGCCGAGCCACAGGCCCCGCAACGGTGACTCCGTCGGGGTGTTGGCCCGGCGCACGCCGGCCCGGGCCAGGCGGCGGGAGGAGGTGCCCACCGCGGCCTCCTCGGTCTGATCGGTCACGGTGGTTTCGACGGTCACTGGCACTTGGTGGCGGGTGCCCAGGCCGTCGGTGAAGGTGAGGAGGTTGCCCCAGCCGGTGGCGGGCACCTGGGCACGGACCGGTTCGAGCCGGAGTTCCAGTTCGCCGCCCGCCGGGACGTTGAACTCGGTGGCGGCCCGCAGCGGCACCGCCTCGTTGCCGTTCAAGGTCACCTGCCGGATCGTCAGGGGCACGATCGTCGCCACGGCGGCCGGCACCGGCGCATTGACGAGGTTGGTGGCGGTGACGGCATTGGTCGGCGCCGCGCCGGTCGGGGCCAGGTCACCCGGCGGCAGGAGCGTGAGGTTGACCCGCGCGGGGCTGGCCGAGCGGTTGCGCAGCACCACGGTGCGGCGGTTCACGATTGGTCCGAAGTCCACCTTGGTCCCGGCGTCGAGCGTGAGTTCCAGCGGGGCGACGTAATCGTTGGCGCCCTTGGAATAGGCCCAATACGCCTCGCCTGCCGCGAGGAAATCGTTCGCACCGACCGGGAACCACAGGCCGTCTGCGTTCAGGCGATAGAGGGCGCGGGGCTGGCCGGTCGCGGCATCCCACAGGGCCGGCGAGGCGGCGAGGAAGTCCCGCGCCTTGACCGGACCGCGGGTGCTGTCCAACGGGAAGCCCGTCAGGTTGTAGCTGTCGGCGGCCCAGATCGGCCGGTCGTAGCCGGGCTCGCCCACGAACTGGAGCTGGTGCGTGTTCGTGCCGTCCACGTGGATCAGGTAGGGCGCGTTGCGGATGAACTTCACCAGGCTGTTGGCGAAGACTTCGGGGCGGGAATTCGTCTCCGCGTCCACCGGGGCGAACCGCACCAGCCAGTCGGACTGATTCCAGGCGGTCTCGCTCATCTCCTGGATGAACTGCACGGTCGAGCGGCGGTTCTTCCACGTCCACACGCTGGACCACGGCACGCTGCGCAGCGCCTCCTCGATGTAGGGCTGCTCCGGCAACACCGTGAGGTAGATCGCGTTCCAGCCGGGCTTGAGGGTGACCCCCTGCACGGTGCGGGTCGTCGCCGACGCGGCCAGCGGCCGGCTACGCTGCACCTTGAGCACCGCCGCGCTGCTCGCGACCCGGCCGGAGGGGTTGCTGACCTGGACGGTGTAGAGACTCTGGCCGCCCGGGCGCCACACTACGGCGGGCACGTTCAGGGTCGCATTGGTGCCCCCGGCCAGCGGAGTTCCGTCCACGAGCCATTGGTAAGTCGTCTGGCCGGCGAAGGCCGCCTCCACCTGGACCGTGACGCTGAACGACGCATCGTCGCCCTCGGTGACGAGCACATCCTTCGGCTGCTGGGTGATCACCGGCCGCCGCGCCAGCGTGATCTCCGCCTCGGCCGAGGTGACGGACCCATTAAGGTTGCCCACGGTGACGCGGTAGGCGCCGGCATGGGCCGCCTCGGCCGCGGCCACCGCGTAAGTGCTGCTGCGGGCGCCCGGGAGGGCGATGCCATCGAGCGTCCACTGGTAGGTCAGCGGCCCGAGGCCAGTGGCGGTGACGGAAAGTTCGAAGGCGGCGCCCAGGGGCACGTTCTGCCCGACGGGCTGGCCCGTGATGGTCGGAATCTCCGCCACCCGAACGCTGGCGAGCGGGCTTTCGACCGCGCCATCCGCGTTGCTCACGATCACCTTGTAGAAGCCGGCGTCCGCCTCGGTCGCCGCGGCCACGGTCAGCGTCGGCCCGGTGGCGGCCAGTTCGGTCGCCTCATGGAACCAGCGGTAGGAAGCGTCAGTGAGGCCGTTCCCGAACGCGACGACGTTCAGGACAATCGGCTGGCCGGGCGCGACCACCAGTTGGCGCGGCCCGAATTCCGCCAGCCGCGGCGCGGTGCGGGTCAGCACGATGGCGGGGGCGCTGGTGACGGCGCCGGCCGAGTTGCTGACGCGCACCGTGTAGCTGCCCTGGAGGTCGCCGCGGACGTCCACCGGCGGCAGGAGCAACTGCGGGGCGATGGCGCCGGGGATCTCCGCGCCGTCCTTGAACCACTGCACGCCCAGCGGCGTGGTGCCCGTGAATTCGACGGCCAGGGTGACGGCGTCGCCCACGTTGAAGGTGCCGCCGACCGGCGAGACGGTGAGGGCGGGCGGCGTGACCACGGCGACGACCGCGTCGGCGCTGTTCACGGCCCCGGCGGCGTTGGCCACCGTGACGAAGTAGGCGCCCGCATCGGCCGGGGCGACGGCGGACAGCAGCAGGCTGGCCTGGTTCCCGCCGACATTCACGACCGAGGCATCCGGCAGGCGCCGGCGCCACTGGTAGCTCAGGGTGCCCTCGCCGATGGCTTCCACGGTGAGCGTGGCGGAACCGCCCAGCGCCACGAGCACGCTGGCCGGCGAAGTCCGGATGACCGGCACAGGAACCACGTTCACCCGGTCAATCACCGTGGTGAGCTCATCGACCGCGCTGCGCACGCGAACGCTGTATTCACCCTCGTCCGCCGCCGTGAGGGACGGCACGGAATACGTCGCGTCGGTCGCGCCCTCGATGGGCTCGCCGTTGCGGAACCACTGGAAGTCGAACGGCCCGGTGCCGACCGGCTGCGCGGTCAGCGCGTAGCCCGTGCCGGCCGTGCGGTCCTGCGGCGTCGCGGGCGCGGCCGGATTCGCCAGGGTGGGCGGCACCAGCACGGTGACCGCCACGTTGGTGGTCGCGCTGCCGAAGGGATTCTGGATCGTCACCGAATAGGTGCCGGCATCCGCTGCGGTCACGGCCGGCAAGGCGAAGGTGGCGTTGGTCGCCGCCGGGATCGGGTTCACGCCGAGTCTCCACTGGTAGCTCAGCGGCGCATCGCCGACGGCTTCCACGGCCAACTGCAGCGGGGACCGCACGAGCAGTTCGAGCGGGGCGGTCATCTTCACGATGGCGGGGGCCCGGTGCACGGTCACGACGACCGGCGCGGAAGTGACCGCGCCGAACGTGTTGCTGACCACGACCCGGTAGCTGCCCGCATGGGCGGCCGTGACCGAGGCCAGAGTCAGGTTGGGAACCGCCGTTTGGCTCACCAACGCGCCGTCCCGCTGCCAGAAGAAGCCCAGCGGGGCGCTGCCCTGCACCGTGAGCCGCAACGTCGGCGAATCGCCGACCAGGACCAGCGGCCCGGCGCCGTTGGTGCGGGCGGAATCCAGCGCGAGCGGCCCCGTGATGGACGGCGGCTCGTCGAAGACCAGTTCGGCGCGCCGGCTGGAAACTTCGCCGGCGCGGTTGCGCACCACGACGTAGTAGCGGCCGGAACCGGCGCCCCCGAGGTTGGCCAGCTCCAGGGCCGGACCGTGGGCGTTGGCCAGCGGATTGGCGTCCCCTTCGCGGAACCAGGAATACGTCAGCGGGGCCGAACCGTCGGCCGTCACCTCGAGGCGCACCGAGTCGCCGGCCGAGAAGTTGGCGTCGGCCAGGTCCACGCGGATCACCGGCGCAGCTTCCCGGAGGACCACCGTCGCGTAACTGCCGCCGGCCACCTGGAAGGCCGCCAGCGGGGACGGCACCACGGATTGCCCGAAGGCGGGCCATTGATTGTCACCCGGCACCGCGCCGGCGCCCCAGGCGCGGACCGTTCCGTCCTGGAGCAAGGCGAGCGAATGATACCAGCCGGCGGCGACCCGG
>JBIIUN010000590.1:0-2774 GCA_044339945.1 Kapaibacterium sp. (SeqCode) | reverse complement strand
AGTCGGCAAGGACGGTTGCCAGCTTGGCCTCCGGCACCTGGGCCAGGAACTCGGCGGCCGACGGCGAACGTTGCGGGTTCAGCCGGAGGTCCAGCGGGCCGTCCACCTTGAACGTGAAACCGCGCGCCGGGTCGTCGAGCTGCATCGAGGACACGCCCAAGTCCGCGAGAATCCCATCGGCTCCCGCCAGGCCGAGTTCGCCCAGCACCTTGGGCAGGCCGGCGAAGTTGCTACGGACCGCCGTGAAGGTTTCCGGGCCAAACCCGGCGGCGTGCAAGCGGGCGATCGTCTTGGGCTGCTCCAGCGGATCCACGTCGAGACCGATCAGCCGGCCGCCGGGCTGGAGACGGCCCAGCAACTCACGGGCATGGCCGCCGAAGCCGAGCGTGCAGTCCACAATCACCTGGCCCGGCTGCGGGGCGAGGATCTCCAGGATCTCGGCGACAAGAATGGGCCGGTGCGTGCCGACCGGGGTCTTGCCACCGGCCAGGATCTTCGCCACGTCGTCGGCATAGCGCTCCGGCGCGAGCTCCTTGTATTTTTCCTCGAACCGGCGCGGGTTCTTGCCGGCATAACGCGGCCGGCGCTTCGGGCGCGGCGGAAGGGCACCAAGTTCGGCGGACGGGCTCGGGGAATCGGAATCGCTGCTCATGCGGACCCGCGCACCGTCGGGGAACGGGCCGCGGAGTTGAAGGGCTAAAGCGCACGGCGTCCGCCCTCGGGCGTGTTTTTTCGCCGTGGCTGAGCCGGCAGTTGGAGCCTCCGCGGTAGCTGCCGACGTGAGTCGGTGGCAGACACGCCGCGCCGACAGGCACGCCCACGGACTCACGTCCGCAGCTACCGCGCGAACCGACCCGACGAAACAATGCGTCCGCCGTCGCCGCGTTCGACCCGCCACGCCCCAAGCCTGGGCGACCAACTGTTTGGGGAGTTCGCTCCGGCCGCTTACTTCACCTGCAGCAGTTCAGCTTCGGTCCACGAATCGTCACGCTGGGCAGTGGCCGTGCGCACGGCGGTCACCACCGCCTCGGCCACGGGCTCCGCAATGTGGCCCCATTCCCGGCGCAGATAGCTGAGCACGTCGGCGATCTGCCGGTCGGTGATCGCCTCGCCGAAGGCCGGCATGTTGGAGTTCCACTTCACGCCCTTGACCGTGATTTCGTCGCGCACGCCGTGCAGCACGATGCGGATGAGCCGGCGTTCGTCGCCCAGCACCCACTCCGCGTCGCGCAAAGGCGGCGCCAAACCGTCCTGGCCATTGCCGTGCGGCTGATGGCAGGCGGCGCAGACCAGCGCGAAGACTTCCTTGCCGCGGATGACGCTTTCCTTCTCGGCCGCCGCGAGCGGGCGCGCCACCGGCAACGGCGGCATCCCGGGTTTGCCCGGCCAGCCGAGGACTTCCTCCAAACGGGCCACCTTCTTGGCGAAGGATTCCGCCGTGACCTTCCGCAGGGTGGCCAAGGCCTTGGGTTCGCCTTCCAGCAGGATCAGCTTCGGCGCAGGTTGACCCGCCTTGGCGACCGGCACCGTGCCCGCGATGCCGTCGAGCAACGCCGCGGACTGCCAGTTGCCGGGCTGGCCGCGGGTCGCGAGGTCGAGCAATTGCCCGATCCGCTCGGCGCTGCCCTCCAGCACCACGCAGCGCGCCAAACCACTGAGCAGCGACGCATGGCCGTCCTTCATCGCGGCGCAGGCCGGATCGCCGACCAAGCCTTGGAGAAACTCCAGCTCACGTCCGCCCAGTCCGCTGATCGCCGCGTCAAACCGCAGCCGGCTCGGCGGCATGTTCAGCAGAAGCACCTTCGTGATGTTGTCGGCCTGCGACGTCCGGATCTGGCCGAGCGTGAAGAGCAGCTGGGCCTGTTCCTCGACCGGGATGAAGCCGGCCCGCTGATACACGAGGTTCAGGGCGTCGTCGCGCGTCGGGCCGTTGAAGAAGCCTTCCGCCAGCCGCAGCGCCGCGGACCGCACCCGGCCGTGGGAATCCGCCACCGCCGCCCGCAAGGTCGCCAAGTCGAGCGCCGCCAGGCCTTCAAGGGTCCAGAGCGCATGAAGCCGGGCGAGTGCGGTCGAACCCGCAGGCGTGGCCACCAACTGCTTCAGGTCCGGCACCACTGCCTCGTCGCCCCGCTCCACGAGCAGGCGCTGCGCGGTGTCCCGCCAAAAACCGTTCGGATGCGACAGGCGAGTGACCAAGTCGGCGTTCGTCGGCTTGGCGGCAAGCTGGTCCTTCCGGTTCACCGGCCGGTCGGTGCGGACCACCCGCCAGATGCGCCCCAAGTCCACCGGCGACTGCAACTGGCGCGCCTCGATCTGCTTGCGGAGGTAGCTGGTCAGGTAGATGCGGTGCTGGATGAGTCCGCGGTAGAAATCCACCACGTAGAGCGCGCCATCGGGCCCGTTCAGGAGGTTCACCGGGCGGAAGCGTTCGTCCTGCGCGGTGAAGAATTCGCCGCCGGGATGCGCATTGGTCGCGGCCAGTTCGCCTTCCCGTTCGGTCATCTTGTGCCGCCGGATGAAATTGCCCGTCGGTTCGCACAGGAACACGTCGCCGACGAAATCCGGGCCGAACTGGTCGCCGCGATACACGACCGGGCCGCACGCGCCGGTGAACGTCGCCAACTTGCCCTCGGCCGTGAGCTGGTTCGGCTGGTAACCGCGGTTCACGCCGGGATTCACCCGCGCGGTCCAGACCTTCATGTTCGGCTGCACCTGCACATTCGCGCCGTAGGCCGGACGGAGGTTCGGGTTCCGGTTCAGGTAATGGCTGGGCA
>JBIIUN010000473.1:0-3830 GCA_044339945.1 Kapaibacterium sp. (SeqCode) | reverse complement strand
GCACCCGGTCCTCCGCTGCGCCGGGTTGGGCGCCATTGCCGGCTTCGTATCAGATCACCGGCAGGCTCGCCGCCGCGATGGCTTGACCGTGGCGTTTCTCCTTCTCGTCGGGCACCTGGAACTTCACGCGGGCCGACAGTTCGGGAAACTCAAGGTCCAGCACTTGGCGGGCGCCTTCCAGCATGCGGTCGCCGCCGGCCCCGGTGGTGACCCGGCCCAGCACCAGGACGTGCCGGAAGTCGTAGAATTCAGCCGCGTGGGCGAGCCCGTAGCCGAGGAAGATTCCGAGCGTGTCGTAAATTTTCGCGGCGCGCGGGTCGCCGGCCTTCATGAGGGCCTGGACCAGCTTGAGCTTTTCCGGCAACGGCAGCGCGGCGTCGGCCTCGATGCCGGCCGGAGCCAGGAGGCGGCCGACAGCCTGCTGCGAGAAGTAGGATGCGCCCACGCCGACGTCCTTGGACCACTCCTCCCGCGGGGCGGTCGGGCTGTAGTCGAACGGCGTGAAGGCCAGTTCATTGAGCCACGAGGTGATGTTGCCCTCGGCGTTGACGAACCCGGCGGCGGTGCTGGTGCCCATCGCGAGCCCGAGCACCGAGTTGACGCCGAGCGACATCGAGGCGGCGAGCGCGGTGACCTCGCCGTCGTTCACCACGTCGAACGGGATGCCGCCCCATTCGCGGCGCAGCTCGATGAACAACTCCTTCGCCCGCGTCTCGAATACGTCAGGCGCCACGCCGCGGAACAGCGAGGCGACCTTCACCCGGTTGTTCACATAGACGCCGGCCGCACTGCCGCCGATGCCGTCCACGCGTGGCAGATGTGCCGCCGCCTTGCGCAAGGAGTCGCGGACGCCCTCGAGGTGGTAATTGATGTCGGGCTGGAAGTAGGGGTCCCACACGGTCTCCTCGCTGAACACGCACTTGCCGTCGATGACCGCGGCGACCTTGCGGTCGGAACCGCCGAGGTCGAACCCGATACGGCAGCCGTTCCAGTTGCGGCCGAGCGGCGCGGTGGTGGCCCGGGCCGCCGGGAGGTCGGCAGCGGATCGCGCGTGGACGATCTCGATGGGCCGGTCGTAGATCCGCTGGCCGATGATCTCGGAATCAAACCGGCCGGCGGTGTCTTTGGCATAGTGGGCGCGCAGCGCGGTGACGATGGCCTCGGGGCCGGCGACGTGGATGCGCCAGCCGCCGTAACCCCAGAGCAGGAACTTGACGCAGCGCTCGACGAAATAGGCGTTGGCCTCCGCGGCGGCCGGATGGGTGGGGGCGAGGAGGCGGAATGGATGGTGGAACACGGAACCATCGGCCTGCTCAAGGGCGAGGGTAATGGGTTCGGTCGCCGCCGCGGCAAAGGCGCGGTGGGCCAGGGCGGCGGGCCGGAAGCCGGGATCCAGCTCGGGGACCAGGCGGGGCGGGACAAGGAACGGGGCAAGCGAACTCATGCGGGCGGCAAGGCTGCGAAGCCGGACGCCCGCCGGCAAGTGCCGGGAATGGGGCGGACGCCAGCAATGTGCTGCCGGCTGCGCTCTAGCCCGCGGACTTTTCGTCGCGGGACAACGCCTCCAGTGGCACGGTGACGTCCAGCCGGGTGCCGCCCCCGAAGCGGCTGCGCAGTTCAATCGTGCCGCCGAGTTCCGCGACCCGGCTGCGCTGGTTGCGGATGCCATTCCGGGAATGGCCGACCGGGGTGGCCTCGGTTTCAGCGGGGTCGAAGCCCTTGCCGTTGTCCTGAACGCTGAGGAACAACTGGTCGGGACCGTAGCGGACGACCAGCTTGGCTTCGGTTGCGCCGGCGTGTTTCGCCACGTTGGCGAGGGCTTCCTGGATCACGAGCGACAGGTGGCGCCGGGCGCTGGGCGACATGGGTTCGGCCGGCAGTTCCGGGGGAATCTCGACCTTGAAGGCCGTGCCGGTGAGCTGCGCCCACTGCTCGGTGTGCGCGGCGAGGAAGTTGCCGAAGCTGGCGACCGTGTCGCAGGCCGGGTTGAGCTCCCAGACGATCTCGCTCATGCGGCCGGCGGCGCCGCGGGCCTGGTTGGCGATCTTTTCCAGCTCCCCGGCGATGGCCGGATCGGCGCGGCGGAGCAGCAACTCGGCCTGGAGGGCCAAGGCGGTGAGCTGGGAGCCAATGTCGTCGTGCAGGTCGCGGGCAATGCGCTCGCGTTCGGTGGACAGTAGGGCGTTTTGGCGGCGGGACGGATGTCGCTGACGCCACCGCAGGCGCCACCACGCGGAGGCGGCGAGCGCGCCGCTGCCGAGGATGGCGAGCAGGACGCGGAACGCGGACGAGCCGAGGAACCCGGGTTCCAGTTCGAAGACCAGCGTGCGGGACGGGCTCCAGGCGCCGCGGGCAGACTGGGCGCGAACCTCGAAGATGTATTGGCCGGGGCCCAGTCCTTGGTAGCTGGCCACGGGAACTTCGGTTTCATGCCAAGCGTCGTCGCCGTGGCCGGTCAGGCGATGGGCGAAGCGGACGCCGTCCCCGGCGAGCCGCAGCGGGGCGGTAAACCGGACGCTGATTTCCCCCGCGGTCTTGGCCGGCTGGCGCAGCAGTTGGTTTCCACCCGGGGCTAACGAAAGCTCGGCGCCGGCCCACTGGATGGTGTCCAACTGGACGGACGGCGGCTCGCTGGCGATCTGCCGGGCAGGTTGCACGCACAGCAGGCCATTGGTCGTGCCGAGCCAGACTCTGTCCAGGCTGTCGAGGGTCAGCGCGGTGATGGGTCCGATGTCGGTCCGGGCGGTTCCCGGAATCCGCTCCACGCCGTTGGTATCGCGTCGGAGCAGACCCTGGTCCGCCTCCACCAGCCAGCGGACCCCGTTCGGGCTGCCCGCGACCAGTCGATAGCAGCCGGGACCAACCGACCGCAGCGGGACAAACTTCGGCGTCTGGTGTCCAACCTGTTGGCCGGCGCCGGCGGGACCTGCGAACCACAGGACGCCAGCGGTCGCCGTCAGGGCAGGTGGGCAGCTCGGGGTGGCGTTGGTCACTGTCGCCAGCGGAAGCCATGAGGCGTCCGGCCGATACAGCCAGACCGCGTCCGCCGTGGCGACCCCGAGGCCGACGGCACTTTCGGCCAGTTGGAGCGCCGAATCGGTCCGGTTTTTCCAGACCGGCTTCAGCGCCCCCTTGTAAATCTCATGCACTCCCCGGTCGGTGCCGACCCAGACGGGGCTGGCGAACCGCGCCTCCCGGCCGCCGGCCTGCCGGTGCGTGAGCGAGCGGATGGGGGCGGCCTCGTCGGGATTGTTGAACTCCAGCCGGACGAACCCCTGTTCCGTGCGGCGATAGACGCCTTCGGCCGAAGCCACCCAGAAGTTGGTGCCGCCGCTGCCCGCCAACGCCAGTGGGGCAAACGTCGCGGGCGCGCCGGCGAACTGGTCGCGGCCGAGATGGACAAACCGTTGGCCATCAAAGCGGCTCAGGCCGGCCGGCGTGCCGACCCAGAGGAACTGGTCGGACGTCTGGACCAGCGCGGAAACGTGGACGGAGGGGAGTCCCTGTTCGGCGCCCCAGCGGGTGACCGACCAATCGGCGGATTGAAGCCGCGCAGAAACCAACAGCACCACCCCAAGGCCACCGAAACGGCACATCAGAGCGGTGGGTTTCGGCGACAAGGCTTGTGTGGAGCCGTGCAACTCGTCGCAGGATGCACAAGCGGGACCGGCAGGGCAATCCACCGTTCGGTCAACGTTCTGTCACGTCACCGCCGGAACAATCCCTGCAATCCCTGCAAGGTCGGCGGGCCGATCCGTTGCCAGACCCGTTGCACCTGCTCGCTGGTGCGTTCCATGTCGGCCTGCACCAGCAGGCTCACCGCGTTCGCG
>JBIIUN010000472.1:0-3834 GCA_044339945.1 Kapaibacterium sp. (SeqCode) | reverse complement strand
CGTCGGCGGACACCGTTTCGGCCGCCGGAAGCTGGGCGTAGCGGGGCACGCGGATGTCGGCGAACCGCTGGTCCACCGGCGTTGTAAAGCGTTCCCATTCGCCGCGCGAATTGAGCATCTCCCGGGTCTTGCGTCGGACATGGCGGGCCCGTTCGGCATCGGTGTGCAGCCCGCACGGCACGTCGGGATGTTTCAGTGAACTTTCGACGCCCAGCACGATGGGCTTGGTCGTGAAGAGGCGTTCCTGCACCCGCACCGCTTCGTGGAACGGCCGGCGGCCCAACGCGGCCGCAGCGTGCATGAGGCCCAGCAGGGCGCTCCAATCCACCATGTTGCTGCGGGCCAGGTGCGCGGGCTGGCCATCGCGCATCCGCAACTGGTCGGGGTCCACCAAGGCGTAGCCGGTCTCATCCAGTCCGCGCCGGCCGGCCCGGCCGAACATCTGGAGGATCTCGTCCGGCCGAATGGGAACTTCCTGGCCGTCGCGCTTGAAGGAATGCGCGGTGACCGCCACGGACCGGAGCGAGAAATTGATGCCGGCGGCCAAGCCCATCGTCGCCACCACGACGCGCAGCTGCCCGGCCTTCGCCAGCGGCTCGATCACGCCTGCGCGCGCCGCGTAGCTGAGGCCGCTGTGGTGGTAGGCGACGCGGGCTTTCAGCAGCAGGGCGAGGTGCGGGCCGACAAGGTGCTTCTGCTCCTCGGTAAGGTTGAGCGGATTCGGATTCGGCAACTGCCGGGCAAGTTCGGCGGCAATGGATTCCGCTGACTGGCGCCGGGGCGCGAAGAGCAGCACCGGCCCCAAACCTTCCGCGAGCGCCTTGGCACTGACCCGCGCCCAGTGGCTGCGAATCTCGTTCGGCAGGTGATAGCTGAGGTCGTTGATGAACACCTCTTCGAGCGGAACCGGACGAACTTCGTGCCGGACGAGGACGGCTTCGCGCCCCAGGCGCTGGAACCATTTCACGATGTGATGCGGGTTCGCCACGGAACCGCTCAGCAGCAGCAACTGGGTCTGGGCCGGCGCGAGGGCCATCGCCAGCTCGTAATTCAGGCCGCGATCCTCGTCTCCGAGCATCTGGTATTCGTCGATCACCAGCAGCGTGGGACCGTCGCCGCGGATCAGGCGGTTCTTCTGGGTCTCCAACGTGGCGACGAGCACCGGCGCGTCGAGGTTGTCCGCCAGGTCGCCGGTCGCGATGCCGACATTCCAGCCGCGGGCGCGCCATTCGGCCAGCTTGTCGTTCGCCAACGCGCGGGTTGGGACCGTGTAGATCGCCTGCCCCTTGGGCCGGCCCTGGTTGGACCACGCCTCGAAGACCAGCGTCTTGCCGGCGCCGGTCGGGGCCTGGACCACGACGTCCTTGCCCGCCCGCAACGCGCTGACGGCCTGCTGCTGCCAAAGGTCCGGAATGGTCACCGTGTTCAACGGTGACTGGGCGGCGGCATCGAACTTTTCCCCGAGGCTCTGCACGGGCCGAGCGTAGCCGGGAACCGATTCCGTGCCATCGCCAGTTTCCGACGGACATCGGCGGCCGGCGTCAACGCGGTTCCCGGCGCAGCGTCACGCCGATGAACCGCCAGCGGGCGAGGAACTCGTCATGCGTGAGCCGCACCTCGCCGCTCAGCGGGTCGCCCACGACCACTTCGCGGTCGGTCACCTCCAGCACCGTGAGCCAGTGATCAAGGAACAGGCCGAACTTCACGATCACCATCGTCAGGCCGGCCGCGCGCAGCTCCCCGAGGGTGCGGAAACGCCGTAAGTCCGCCCGCAACCCTTCGGCGCCAAAGCGGCGGTTCAACGCCTGGGCGAGCACGTCGGGCGGCGTGCCCGTGGCGGTGCTGGTGCCGGCGAGCAGGGCCAACTCCCCTTCCCCGGCCTTCAGCCCGAGCCGGCCCAGGGCGGTGACGGCGGCCGCGGGTCCGCAGGTGTAATCCGTGCTCTGCCGGCAGATGCCGTCGGCGGGAATGCGGGTGGCAAGTGATTCGAGGAACGGACGGTTCACCGCGGTGGCGACCGCCGGCCAAACCGAGAAGTAGACCACTGCCACCGCCACCAGGAGCCCCAGCGCCCGACGTTCGCGGGCCTGCGGCAGACGCGGGAGCAAGGCGCTGAAGATCATCGCCACGACCGTCGCCATGAGGCTGAGCTTCCAGCGGCCGACGAACACCCACGCCAGCAGCGGATGCAATGCCCACTCCGGTCGGCGCACGGCAACCGCCAACGCCACGATGACAGTCAGCGGTAGGAGATAACCCACGAGCCACCAATGCCGAGGCAACCGGGTGCAACTCCAGCCCAGGGCCGCACCGGCCGCGGCCGCGGTCAGCGTGAGGATGGCTTCGAGCCAAGGGGACATGGACAAGAGTTTGGGGTTCGATCCGAAACTGTCGAGTCGAGGTCGGACTACGCTGGGCATGAGTTCAAAGGGCCGCTGGCTTCCAGCCGGGGAAACTCCGTGGTGGCTGCCAATCGCGGGTGAGAAGATTTCCTCGGCCGCAGTAGCGGCCGCCGGGGCATCCGAGCACCCGGGTGGGATTCGCGTCACGGAGGCGGAGTCACCGCCGAAAAGCGAAAGGCGGCGGCTCGAAAGCCGCCGCTCCATTCTCCGGCAATCGCCCTCGTCAGTCCTCGCTGAACAGGTATTCGAGGTCGTCCTTCGACAGGTTGCTGGCGAAGCCCTCTTCCCCGAGCACGTCGGCGATCTGCTGGGATTTCTTCTGCTGCAGGTCCCAGATCTTTTCCTCGACGGTGCCGGGCGCGATGAGCCGGTAGGCGTTCACCGTGCGAGTCTGGCCGATGCGGTGCGATCGGTCGATGGCCTGGGCCTCGACGGCCGGGTTCCACCACGGATCGTAGAGGATGACGTAGCTCGCGTTCGTGAGGTTGAGGCCCGTTCCGGCGGCGCGCAGCGAGAGCAGGAAGACGCATTGCTCGGGGTCCGCCTGGAAGGCGTTGACGACCTCCTGCCGGCCCTTGGTCTCGCCGGTGAGGATGTGTGTCTTGATGCCGCGTTCCTTGCAGGCGTTCTCGATGAGCTTGAGCATCTCCACGAACTGCGAGAACAGCAGCACCTTGTTGCCGGACTGGAGCACCGGCTCGAGCAACTCGAACAGCGTCTCGGTCTTGCCGCTGGCGCTGTCGTTGCCGACGAGCTTCGGGTGGCAGCAGATCTGGCGCAGGCGGGTGAGCGCCGCGAGGACGTGCATCTTGGACTTGGCGACGCCCTTCTCCTGGAGCGCCTTCATGACCTGCTCGCGGCTGCGGCGGAGTTCGGCCAGGTAGAGCTTGCGCTGTTCCTCGTCGAGTTCGCAGTCGCGGCGTTCCTCGATGCGGTCCGGCAGGTCCTTGGCCACCTGCTTCTTGAGGCGGCGGAGCATGAGCGGCCGCAGGCGGGCGCTGAGCCGGCGGCGGGCCGTGCTGGTCTCCCATTCGGCGCCGTCGCCCTTGGGCTCGTAGTTCTCGTGGAAGCTGGTCTGGCTGCCGAGGTAGGCGGGCTGGATGAAGTCCACGATGGACCACAGGTCGAGCAGCCGGTTTTCCAGCGGCGTGCCGGTGAGCGCGAGCCGCTGGTCGGACTCGATCTCCTTCACCGCGATGGTCACCTGCGCGTTCGGGTTCTTGATGAACTGCGCCTCGTCGAGGATGAGCGCGCGGAAGTCGAACTTCGACAGCTCCTCCAGGTCGCGGCGCAGGATCGCGTAGTTGGTCACCACGATGTCGTGCTGCGGAATCTGCTTCCGGAGGTTGTGGCGGGCCTGGCCGGACTGGAGCACGAGCACCTTGAAGTGCGGCGTGAACTTCTCCGCCTCGCGCCGCCAGTTGTGCAGCAC
>JBIIUN010000471.1:0-3835 GCA_044339945.1 Kapaibacterium sp. (SeqCode) | reverse complement strand
CCGTGGTTGGCGGGCAATCCCGACCACCGCGACTTCGTGATCCGCGACACGCTGGCTGCCAGCGAAAAGTCCGTCGGAGAAGCGAAAGCGGCTAGGGACAAGGCCAGCAGCGAAACCAACGCCGCTCCGGCCAAACTTCGGGAATCGAACCTGGCCCTGGATTTGGCCGAGAAGAAACACGCAGCGTTGCAGGCCACCATCGCCGCCGAAGTAGGGCAGGCTGCTAGCCTGCCCGCCGCCTTCACGAACAACTCGGGCAGGCTGGCAGCCCGCCCTAAGTTGGCCACCAACGCCGTCCTGCTCCAGCGCACCGCCGCCATCGCCGAGGCAACCTTGAAACGGCATCAGGCCCAGACCGCCCTCGCCGCCGCGTCCACGAACAAACTCACCGAGGCGCAGAAGAAACTCTCCGAGGCCGACCAGCAGTTGGCTCAAACCGTCGAAGCTCTCGCCAAACCCCTGGATGGAACCTTCACGCCCCGGCCCGCGACGGCGTATCCCACGAACAGCACCGGTCGTCGGCTGGCCTTCGCCCAGTGGCTCACCGAGCCCCGCCACCCGCTCACGGCGCGCGTGGCCGTCAACCACGTCTGGCTCCGGCACTTCGGCCGCGGACTCGTGCCCACGCCCGCCGACTTCGGCCGCAACGGCCGGCCCGCCACCCACCCGCAGCTCCTCGACTGGCTGGCGGCGGAGTTCATGCAACCGGAGGTAGTGGATAGTCGAAGTGAGTTGATGGTGGATAGGCCCGATGGCGCATCCCCATCTATCAACCATCCACTCAAAGGCCTATCCACTGCCTGGAGCTTCCGCCACCTCCACCGTCTCATCGTCACCAGCGCGGCCTACCGCATGGCCTCCACCGGCGGCGAAAGCGGCACTCCGAGTGAGGACTCGCCTTCCATTCCGCAATCCGCATCCCGCAATCCGCGTTCGGTCGATCCCGACAACCACTTCCTCTGGCGCATGAACTCCCGCCGGCTCGAAGCCGAGGCCGTGCGCGACAACGTGCTTTACGCCGCCGGCACGCTTGAGCTCACGTTGGGCGGCCCCGAAATCGACCAGCAGCAGGCGCTCACCTCTTCGCGCCGCTCGCTCTACCTGCGCCACGCCGCCGAGAAGCAGGCCGAGTTTCTCCAGATCTTCGACGGCCCGGCCGTGACCGAATGCTACGAACGCCGTCCCAGCGTGATGCCCCAGCAGGCCCTCGCCCTCGGCAACAGCGAACTCGCCGTGAAGCAGGCCCGCATCCTCGCCGCGAGGCTGGCGAAGGAAGCGGCGGCCAACGAAAACCGCCTCGTCGAACTCGCCTTCCAACGCATCCTCGCCCGTCGCCCGACCGACGCCGAACGCCAATCCTGTGTGGAGTTCTTCGGCCCTGCCCCGGTGAGCGCCGAGATCGCGGAGAAGAGCTTCGCCCGCGCCGCGGAAAACCTCGTGCTCGTGCTTTTCAACCACAACGACTTCGTGACCGTGCGATGAGCCCAACTTGCGAACCGAGGAACGTGGCGACTCATCTTGAAGCCGGCCGCTTCCGCTATTGGTCTACGCGCTGGGCCTTGGTGCTTGGAGTCCTCTCCTGTGTTCTAGGCGGGATGTTTTTGTGTCCTTGTCCCAGCGTGTTTATCCCGTCGGCATTCCTGGTTGGAGTTGCCTATTGGTTTGGCGATCCATCGCTGAGAAGACGGTCAGTTTGGTGGCTGGCTTTGACCTTGTTCGGTGTGGTCATGGCAACCGCAGGTAAGGTCCGTGATGAACGCAAAGTGAAGCGATGGCGGGAACAAGTCGCCGCACAAAGAGCCATCGCAACCAACTCGAGTGTCATCACCAATCCAATGCCGCCAAGGCCCATGAGACCGTGACGGACTTCAGTTTCATGAACACTCCTCGCCATCCCAACTGCCCATGGATCACGCGCCGCTCGTTCCCCACCGACATGGGAATGGACTTCACTGGTGGTGCGCGCCGCGGGGCCGCGACCGGGTTGACACCACCGCATCAGCGCATCAGCGTATCACCAAAGTGAGAACGACCATCACGCTGGACTCGGATGTCTTCGAGGCCGCCCAGGCCATGGCCCAGGCGTCCGGCAAGCGGCTCGGAGAAGTGGTGTCCCAGCTCGCCCGCCGCGGCTTGCGCACCCCACCGGACTCCGCCAATCACGCCGGATTGCCCGTGTTCAAGGTTTCCGCCGACGCCCCGGTGATCCCGGGCAACCGGGCCCGCGACCTGCTGGCCGAGGATGCGACATGAAGGCGGCGTTGCTGGACAACAACGTGCTACTGGCGCTGGCCTGGCCCAATCACCAGCACCATGCGGCCGCCCACCGGTGGTTCGCCCGCGAATCGAAACACGGTTGGGCCACCTGCTCCTTCACGCAGCTCGGTTTCATCCGCCTCTCCTCGAATCCGGCCTACACCCCCGAGGCCGTTTCGCCGGCCGCAGCGGCCGCCCTGCTGGAACAGTTGGTCGCCCATCCCAAGCACGTCTTCTGGAAGTCACCGGCGGCCTGTTCGCCCAAAATCTATGCCCATGCCCTCGGCCATCAGCAGGTCAACGACGCCTGGCTGGTGGAGGTAGCGCGGCATGCAGGCGGACGTCTCGCCACGCTGGACACCCGGCTTCAGGTTCATGATTTCCAAAAGGGCTCGGTTTGCATTATTGAGTCCTAGTTCCCATGGCTGCTCCACGTCATCCATCCTGCCCCGGCATCACGCGCCGCTCGTTTCTCGCCGACACCGGCATGGGGTTCACCGGCCTCGTGCTCGGCTCGATGCTGTTCCGCGACGGCCTCCGGGCGGAGTCGCCCACCGCCGCATGGCAGCCGCCGACGGGTGCGCCGCACTTCACGCCGCGGGCGAAGTCGGTCATCTGGATCTTCCTCTGCGGCGGCGTGAGCCACGTCGAGAGCTTCGACGTGAAGCCGGAGCTGACGAAATACGCCGGCAAGTCCATCAGTGAGACGCCTTACGCCGGCGTGGTCGCGACCGAGGGCAAGGACGTCATTGGGGCGAACCCGGCGCACGGCAACCGCAAGGTCATCATGCCGCTCCAGACCGGCTACAAGGCCTACGGCGAGTGCGGCCTCGTGGTCGGCGACTGGTTCAAGCACGTCGGCTCGTGCGCGGACGACCTCGCGGTGGTGCGTTCGCTCTGGACGATTCACAACGATCACGGCGCGCAGCTCACCTGGCAGACGGGCCGGCATCCGCGCGAACTGGAGCATCCGACGCTCGGCGCCTGGACCGCCTACGGCCTCGGCACGCTGAACGAAAACCTGCCCGAGTATGTCGTGCTGGGCGTGCCCACGGGCGATTGCTGCGGCGGCGCCTTCACCCATGGTGCGGCGTATCTCGGCCCCGAACACGGCGGCGTGCGCCTGAACACCGACCCGAAGAATCCCCTGCCCTTCATCCGCCCGTTCGAAGGCGCGCTCACCGCCGAGGAACAGGCCGCCAACCTCAGCCTGCTCGGCAAGCTGAACCGCCTCGCCGGCATTGATTACCCCGACGACCAGAACCTCCGCGCCCGCATCAAGGCCTACGAACTCGCCTACCAGATGCAGACCAGCATCCCGGAGACGATGCAGCTCGACCGCGAGCCGGAGCATGTTCGCCGCCTCTACGGCCTCGATCAGGACCACACCAAGGCATTCGGCGAGCAATGCCTCGTCGCCCGGCGGCTCGTGGAGCGCGGCGTGCGCTTCGTGCAGCTTTTCCACGGCGGCGGCGGCGGCGGCGCGTGGGATGCCCACGGCGACATCAAGAACAACCACACCACGCTCGCCGCGCAGGTGGACCAACCGATTGCCGGCCTGCTGAAGGATCTCAAACAA
>JBIIUN010000072.1:0-13903 GCA_044339945.1 Kapaibacterium sp. (SeqCode) | reverse complement strand
AATGATTTTGAAGCACGCCGATTCACCGGGATACTCCCCGGACATCGCGTGCTACCTGCGTCACGGCGGCTATGAGGCGCTGAAGAAAGCCCTCGCCACTGCGCCGCGCGACTTGGCCGACGGGAAGAAGTTGTCGGCCCAAGAAGTTGTGCGCGAGGACGTGAAGGCCTCGGGCCTGAGGGGGCGTGGCGGCGCCGGCTTCAGCGCAGGGCTCAAGTGGAGCTTCGTGGACCGTCGTAGCGGCAAGCCGATTTACCTGATCTGCAACGCGGATGAGTCCGAACCGGGCACCTTCAAGGACCGCCAGATCCTCCACAAGGATCCGCACCAGCTCATCGAGGGGATGATCATCTCGTGCTGGGCGAACGACGTGAAGCTCGCCTACATCTACATCCGCGGCGAGATGCCCCACGGCGCCCGATTGCTGAATCAGGCGTTGGCGGAAGCCCGGGCCAACGGGTTTCTCGGGAAGAATATTCTGGGCACGGGCTACGACTTGGAAATCCACGTCCACCGGGGCGCCGGAGCCTACATTTGCGGTGAGGAAACTGGCCTGATCGAATCCCTCGAGGGCAAGCGCGCCTATCCGCGCATCAAGCCGCCGTATTTTCCGGCCGTGCTTGGGCTCTACATGTGCCCAACCATCGTCAACAACGTGGAGACGCTCTGCCATGTGAAGCATATCGTCACGATGGGGCCGTCGGAATACGCCAAGCTGGGCACGCCGAACAATACCGGCACGCGGATCGTCAGCCTCAGCGGCGACGTGCTGAAGCCCGGTTACTTCGAGGTCGAGGTTGGCAAGGTCACGCTTGGCCAACTGATCAATGATCCGAACTTCGGTGGCGGCCTGAAGCCGGGCCGTTCGCTCAAGGCGGTCATTCCCGGCGGTTCGTCGTCCAAGGTTTTGAAGGCCGGTGAGGTCTTCAAACTGAACCGCAAAGGTGCGGACGGCCAGATGACCAAGGTCGACGTTCCGTTGTTGGACCTGCCTTACGACTTCGATTCGTTGCAGGGCGCGGGCACGATGTCCGGTTCCGGCGCGATCATCGTGATGGATGATTCGCGGAGCATGGTGGACGTGCTGGCGAACCTCTCCGAATTTTACGCCCATGAGAGCTGCGGCCAATGCACGCCCTGCCGCGAAGGCGCGCTCTGGCTGGCCAAGGGCACGCATCGGTTGGCCCACGGGGACGGCCGCAAGCAGGACGCCGAATACCTGTCGCACATCGCCCAAAACATCCAGGGCCGCACCATTTGCGCCTTCGGTGAGGCGGCTTCCTGGCCGGTCTTGAGCTTCGTGAAGAAGTTCAAGGACGAGTTCGAGGCCAAGGGCGCGGCCGACGAGTTGGCCCAAGGCCGGAAACCCGTCGCCACTTCGAACCCGCACTGATTTTCGCAACATGTCCAACGCCGCGACAACTGCCCCCGCGCCCGCCGCGCCGCCGCCGGTCGAGAAGATCAAGATCAAGGTGGACGGCCGTGAGGTCGAGGTGCCGAAGCTGCTGCCGAACTGGCAGGGCAAGCTGGAGCCGACGACCATGCTTCAGGCCGTCCAGATCGCCGGTGGCGAGGTGCCGCATTACTGCTACCACCCGAAGCTGCCCGTGGCCGGCAATTGCCGCATGTGCCTGATCGAGTTCGGCACGCCGATGATCGGTCCGGACCGCAAGCCGGTGCTCAACGAGGACGGTTCGCCCAAGATCGCCAAGTCGGTGCTGCCCTACGAACCGCAGACTCCGCGCGGCGCCATCGCCTGCGCGACGCCGATTTCGCCGGGCATGGAGCTGTATCCGAATTCGCCCGCAACCAAGCAGATGCGCGAGGCGGTGCTGGAATCGCTGCTCATCAATCACCCGCTCGATTGCCCGATCTGCGACCAGGCCGGTGAATGCAAGCTGCAGGAATACTCCGTGGAGCACGGCCAGGCCGGCAGCCGGTTCGTCGAGGCCAAGGTCCACAAGCCCAAGGCGGTGGACCTCGGTCCGCGCATCGTGCTCGACGACGAGCGATGCGTGCTCTGCACCCGCTGCATCCGGTTCACGAAGGACATTGCCGGGGACGATGCGCTGGGCATCGTGAACCGCGGTTCCTACAATACCATCGCCGCGTGGAAGGAAGGGGCCTTCGACAACAACTATACGCTGAACACCGTGGACCTCTGCCCGGTGGGCGCGCTGACGTCGAAGGATTTCCGGTTCAAGATGCGCGTCTGGTTCCTGAAGGAAACCAAGAGCGTATGCACGAGCTGCGGCACCGGTTGCAACATCACCGTCGGTTCGCGCGAAGGCACGATCCACCGCTACGAACCGCGGGACAACGACGCGGTGAACGGGCCGTGGATGTGTGATTCTGGCCGGCTGAACTACAAGTGGGTGGCCCGCGAAGATCGCCTCAAGGATGTCCTGGTGCGCGGCACGAAGTCGGGTTGGGTCACCGCGCTGAAGGAGATTTCGGCGAAGCTGGCCGCGGCCCCGCAGGGCAGCGTGGCGCTCGTGGCCTCCGCCCGCCAAACGACCGAGGAGCTTTATCTGCTGAAGAAGCTCGCGGCCAAGCTGGGCGCGCTAACGGACTCGGTGCCGCGGCAGGGGCAAGCGGACAAGTTGCTGGTGTCCGCGGATCGCAACCCCAACACGAACGGCGCCATTTTCACCGGCATCGTGGACTGCCACGCCGAGATGGGCCGTAACTTGGCCAAGATCGCCGACGGCATCCGTAGCGGTTCGATCCGGACCCTGATCGTTTTCGGCGAAGACCTGACGAAGCACGGCCTCGGCACTGACCTGCTCGCGAAGCTGGAGACCCTGATCGTCAGCGACATCCTGCCGAATTCGACCACGGCCGCGGCCACCTACCTGCTCCCGGGCTGCGCCCACGCCGAGAAGCGCGGGACGTTCGTGAACGTGAAGGGACGCGTGCAGAAGTTCATGAAGGCCGTTGAGCCCACGGGCGATGCCCGCGCGGAATGGGAGTTCCTGCACGAGCTGGTCCACAATGTTACCGGCCAAAACGGCTTCAGCAGCATTGAGGGATTGTTCAACCAGATGGCGCAGGAGGTTCCTGCCCTGACCGGACTGGAATGGGCCAAGGTCGGCGACACCGGAGTCACCGTTCAGATCTGACGCGACATGGATTCGATCAAATTTCTCGACCCCACGACGCAGTTCGTCCTCTTCAGCGTGCTGAAGGTGATCTTGGTGTTCTCCATTGGGATGGGTGGGGTTGCCTACTCGGTCCTGGTCGAGCGCAAGGTGTCGGCGTGGATTCAGGACCGCCCGGGTCCCAACCGGGTCGCGCCGTTCTTCGTGGAGTTCATCCCGGTGATCGGCCCTTGGTTGGTGCGGTTGGGCATCTTCCAGCCGATGGCGGACGGCCTGAAATCGTTCCTCAAGGAAGACTTCACGCCGAGCTACGTCCGGAAGGTGTATTTCTGGCTCGCTCCGGCGATCGCGTGCGTGCCGTCGTTGATGACCTTTGCGGTGATTCCGTTCGGCTCGTCCCTGGGCAACGCGGCGAACCCGATGGTCATCGCCGACCTCAACGTCGGCATCCTCTACACGTTCGGTATCGTGTCGCTGGGCGTTTACGGCATCGTGCTAGCGGGCTACGCGTCGAATTCCAAGTATCCGTTCCTCGGCAGCATCCGTTCGAGCGCCCAGATGATCTCTTACGAGATCGCGATGGGGATGAGCGTGGTTGCTGTCTTTCTGCTCGTCGGTGATCTGAACCTGTCGTCCGTCGTCCAATACCAGAGCGGTGGGCTGCACCAGTGGCTCATCTGGAAGCAGCCGTTGGCCTTCGTCATCTTCCTGATCGCCGCGTTCGCCGAAACGAATCGTCTTCCGTTCGATTTGCCGGAATCCGAAACCGAACTCGTCGGCGGTTACCACACGGAATACAGCTCGATGAAGTTCGCCCTGTTCTTCATGGGCGAATACGCCGCGATGATCGCCGCCTCGGGCATGATGGTGACACTGTTCCTTGGCGGCTGGAGTTCGCCCTTCGGCAGCGAAGTGGCGACCTCGGTGCTCGGCGGCCTGATCCATATCGGTTGGTTCCTGGCCAAGGTCGCCTTTCTGATGGTGGTCTTCATCTACACCCGCTGGATGCTGCCGCGCTTCCGGTATGACCAATTGATGGACCTCGGCTGGCGCCGGTTCATTCCGCTGGCCCTCGCCAACATCCTCGTCACCGCCCTGATCGTGGCCTTCACCACCAAGTAATCACCCGCATGAGCACCAAGGTTGTTGATCGCGCGCCGCTGACCTTCTACGAGCGCACCTACCTGCCGGCCATCCTCGGCGGGCTGAAGGTCACTTCGAAGCACCTCATCAACACCCTCGTGAAGGGCAAGGCAGTCACGATGGAGTATCCCGAGCAGAAGTGGGTGGTGCCGGAGGGTTACCGCGGCGCGCCCTACCTCGTGAAAGACCAGGACGGCGCGACGAAGTGCGTGAGCTGCCAGCTCTGCGAATTCGTCTGCCCGCCCAAGGCCATCAAGATCACGCCGCCGGGCCCCGATGGCCAACCTGCGGACCGCGCCAACGCGGAGAAGATGCCGAAGGAATTCGAGATCAACATGCTCCGGTGCATTTTCTGCGGGTTCTGCCAGGAAGTCTGCCCCGAGGAGGCGATCTTCCTGCAAAAGGATTATTCCCTGACCGGCACGAGCCGCGAGGAGATGATCTACAACAAGGAGAAGCTCCTGAAGCTCGGCGGGACGCACGCCGGCACCCAGAAGTGGAAGCACAAGCTGGAAGAGGCGAAAGAGCAGGAAGTTTTCCCCGTGCCAACAACCTGATAGGGTGAAGCCATGAACTTGCGAATCGACATAGCCCGGGAGGAAGACGGCCGCTGGATTGCCGAGGTGTCGGACCTGCCGGGCGTGCTGACCTACGGAGCAACCCGGACCGACGCGGTGGCCAAAGCCAAGGCGTTGGCGCTACGGGTCATCGCCGACCGTTTGGAGCATGGCGAGGAAGTTCCTGAATCCGCGGAAATGTTTGCCGTCCCGGCATGAGTCTATGGCGTTCATCCAAAGCACGAAGGGTTCTGGCTGCACTGCTCCGCATCGACTGGAGCATCAAGCGAACCAGCGGCTCCCATCGCATCCTTCAGCGCGCCGGTTGGCCTGACTATGTATTCGCCTTCCACGACAATGATGAAATTGGCCCAGCCATGATGTCTCGCATCGCAAAACATACGGGTCTGTCGCCCGACGATCTCTGAGCCATGCCCGCCCTACCTGACATCCTCTTCTACGCCTTCGCCGGGCTGACGCTGCTGTTCGGCTTCCTGTGCGTCGCCAATCCGCTCAGCCGGAACCCGGTGACCAGCGCGATGTTCCTGGTGCTGACCATCTGCTCGATGGCCGGCCTGTTCGTGCTGCTCAACGCCTTCTTCCTCGCGGCGGTCCAGGTGCTCGTTTACGCCGGCGCCGTCATGGTGCTGTTCCTGTTCGTCATCATGCTCCTCGACCTCAAGGAGGAGGAACGCCGCAAGCTGAACCAGGTGGCGGTGGGTGCCGGCTCCGTGGGTGTGGCCGTGATCGCTGGCATCCTGATCAAGGCGATGATGTCCGCAAAGCCCGCCAGCGACCAACTCGTGGAGGGCACTACCAAGCCGCTCGGCAAGATCCTCTTCACCCAATACCTGCTGCCGTTTGAAATCCTGTCGCTGCTCCTGCTGGTGGCGATGGTCGGCGTCATCCTGCTGAGCAAGAAGGAGCTGAAATGAGCCTGACTCCCGGACTCCATCATTACCTCGTCGTCAGCGCGCTGCTGTTCAGCCTGGGGCTGTTGGGCGTGTTGGCGCGGCGCAACTTGCTGGTGATCTACATGGGCCTCGAGCTTATGCTGAACGCCGCCAACCTCTCGCTGGTCGCCTTCTCCCGCTACAACGCCAACCTCAACGGCCAGGTGATGGTTTTCTTCATCATCACCGTCGCCGCCGCCGAGGTCGCCGTCGGTCTCGCCCTGATCGTGGCGCTTTACCGCAAGCGCCAGTCCGCCCACGTGGAGGACCTCACCAGCCTGAAACTCTGATTTTGATGAACTGCGAAGACACCAAGACGCGAAGTGGCCCAGGGATCCTGAAGCTGGATTTCTGCAACCGCCCATCGGTCGTTTCTTCGCGCCTTCGTGCCTTCGCTGTTCCATCCCTTTCCTGAAATGGACGCTCACGCCGCCCACAACGCCGTCACCGCCGCCGCCCCGGCCTTCAGTTCGCGGCCGGAGGACATCGCCTGGTTTATCCTGCTGCTACCGCTAATTGCCGCGGCAGGCATCGCCCTGCTGGTTCGCAAAAGCAGCTTCCTCGCGGCGACCTTCTCCATCGCGGCCACGACGACGGCATTCGTCCTGAGTTTCGTCCTTTTCCTCACCTTCGGGATTGGCAGTGCCACGGCCGCGGGGACTCCGTTTGCGTGGCTCCATGCCGGCGACTTGGCGGTGAACCTCGGTGTTACGGTGGACAAGCTGTCCACGCTTATGTTGCTGGTCGTGACCGGCGTTTCGGCGCTCGTGCAGGTTTACAGCGTCGGCTACATGCAGGGCGACCGCAGCTTCCCCCGCTTCTTCATCGGGTTGAGCCTCTTCACCTTCTCGATGCTCGGCATCGTGCTCGCCGATAATTTGGTGATGATGTTCATCTTCTGGGAACTGGTCGGCGTTTCCAGCTGGCTGCTCATCGGCTTCTGGTATGAGAAGGAATCCGCCGCGGATGCCGCGAAGAAGGCCTTTCTCACGAACCGCCTCGGCGACTTCGGTTTCCTGCTCGGCATCATCATGGTCTGGGCCGCGGCCGGGACGGTGAATTTCGCCGAGCTTAGCCAGAAGCTGGGGGCGCATCCTGACCTGCTGGGGAATCTCAGTTCCCTCGCCGGCTTGCTGATCTTCATGGGGGCGATGGGCAAGAGCGCGCAATTCCCGCTGCACGTCTGGTTGCCCGACGCGATGGAAGGTCCCACGCCCGTGTCGGCCCTCATCCACGCGGCGACGATGGTGGCGGCCGGTGTTTACATGCTGTGCCGGGTGTTCTTCCTCTATCAGGCGGACACCGCCTGGCCGGCGGCGTTGGCGTTCCTCGGCAACATTTCTGCGTTGGACATCATCGGCGTGATCGGCGCGTTTACCGCCTTGATTGCGGCGCTGATGGCGATCCAGCAGAACGACATCAAACGCATCCTCGCCTACTCCACGCTGTCGCAACTCGGCTACATGGTGATGGCGGTCGGCTGCGGCGGTCCCGACGCGGCGATGTATCATCTGACCACCCACGCTGGCTTCAAGGCGATGCTCTTCCTCGGAGCCGGTTCGGTGATCCATGCATGCCACCACGAGCAGGATATCTGGAAAATGGGCGGACTCCGGAAGGCGATGCCAAAGACCTTCCTGACCTTCTCTCTGGGCACCGCCGCCCTGGCCGGTATGCCTCCGCTGAGTGGCTTCTACTCCAAAGACGCCGTGCTGCTGGCCGCGGTGGAGAACGGCCATCCGGTGCTCTTTGGCTTCGGCGTGCTGATCGCGGCCATGACGACGTTCTACATGCTTCGCTTGGTGCTGGTGGCCTTCTTCGGCGGCAATCGCAGCGAAGCGGCCGGACACGCCCACGAATCACCCGGCAGCATGACCTGGCCACTGATGATCTTGGCGGTCCCCAGCGTGGCGATCGCCTGGGTTCCCTTGGGTGATTATTTGACGAACCACTTCTTCACCGACCATGTCCATCACGCGGCGACCGGACCTGCCGAAATCTCCTTCGGCGCCACGATCTCGGCGTTCTTCGGCGGAATCAACCATGTGCTCTTCGAGCCGTTCAATCATGCGCCCCTGCCGGCAGTGATGGGCTCCGGCGCGTTGCTCATCGGCGCCTGGGTGGCGTTCACGCTCTACTGGAATGCCGACCGCGATCCTCTGCCGAAGCTGCTGGGCGCTTTCGCCCGCGGAATGAAGAACCGCTTCTATTTCGATGAAATCTACGAAGCCGTTTTCATCCCGCTGCACGATCTCGTCGCCCGGTTGGCCGACTGGTTCGACCGCTGGGTCATGAGCGGCTTGGTCGTCCGGGGGGCCCACGGCAGCACCGAACTGTTTGGCCGAGCCCTCCGCATCGTGCAGAGTGGCAACCTGCAAACCTACACCTTCGTCTTTGTCGCCGGCGTCGCGCTGGTCGTCCTGCTCGCCCTCAAGTAGCCCGCCATGTCCTCGCTTACCACGCTTCTCCTGACCCCGTTCATCGGCGCGCTGCTGGTGCTGGCCGTGCCGGGCAACTATCGGGTCATCCTCCGTGCCGTCGCCCTGCTGACCGGCGTCCTGACCGCCGGTCAGGCCATCGGGTTGTTCGCCGGTTTTGAAGCCGGAACCCCGGCAATGCAGTTTTCTCAGTTCGCCGAATGGATTCCCTCGGTGGGCCTCAACTACCACGTAGGAGTGGATGGCCTGAACATCGGCTTGGTCCTGATGGCGTCCTTGGTCTCGTTTGCGGCGATCTGTGCCGCTTGGGAAATCGAGCGGCAGGTGAAGCTGTTTTACTTCCTCTTGCTGGTGATGACGGGCGGCGCCATTGGGGCGTTCGTCTCGCTGGATCTGTTCTTCCTCTACTTCTTCAACGAACTCGCGTTGGTGCCGACCTTCCTGATGCTCGGCATCTGGGGCAGGGGAGAGCAGAAGACCTACGCCACGTTCCAGATCACCCTCTACCTGACCCTTGGCGCACTGGTGGCGCTGACCGGACTGATCGCGCTCTACGTGATGTCCGGCGTGAACACCCTCGACGTGACCGCCCTCAAGGCGGTGCTCGCGGAGAAACCGCTCGGCGAATCTGCCCAGAAGCTGATCTTCCCGTTGCTGCTGCTGGGTTTTGGCACCTTGGTGGGGCTGTGGCCATTCCACTCGTGGGCCGCCTTGGGCTACGCGGCGGCCCCGACGCCGACCGCGATGATGCACGCTGGCGTGCTGAAGAAGGTCGGACTTTACGTGCTGATCCGCGTGGCGTGGCCGTTCCTCCCGGCCGGGGTGGAACAGTGGATGCCGGCGTTGGCGCTGCTTTGCTTGGGCAACATCCTTTACTGCGGTTGGGTGGCGATGCGGCAACGGGACATGGCGTTGCTGCTGGGTAACTCCAGCCTGGCCCACATGGGTTTCTGTTTCCTCGGTTTGGCCAGCGTCAGTGTGGTGGGGATCACCGGCGTCGTGGTCATCATGGTCGCCCACGGTTTGCTGGCGGCGCTCAGCTTTGCGCTAAACGGTTACCTTTACCAACGCTGCGGGACGACCGACATGGACAAGCTTGGCGGACTCCTGCGGCAAATGCCGTTCGTGGGAACCGCCATCGTCATGGCGTTCATGGCCGGCTGCGGCTTGCCGGGCTTTGCGAACTTTCCCGGGGAACTGAGCGTCATGTTCGGCGCCTGGAAGGCATTTCCCTGGTTTGTGGTCGCCGCCGCTTGGGGTGGGTTGATCATCGGCGGTGTTTACATGCTTCGGGCCATCCGCAGCGTGGTTCACGGCCCGGCCAAGGCGGAGTTCAATCACGTGGGCGATGCCAACTACTGGCGCCGCCTGCCGTTTGTCGTGCTGCTGGCGGCTTTGCTGTGGTTTGGCATCCGCCCGGATTCCCTGGTGTCCTGCGTCCAGCCCGTCGTGACCGAAATCGTGAAATCGGCCTCGCCAACCCAACCTGGCATCGCCGCCCCGGCCGCGGTGGCCGCCGCCCACTGATTCTTTTCGCCCGATGAACTATTCGCTTCTGACCATCGAGATCCTGGTGACCTTGCTGGGGCTTGGTGTGCTGCTCGCCGACCTCTGGGTGCCCGCGGGTTCCCGCAAAGTCATCGGCTACGGGGCAGCGACCCTCCTCGGCATCATTCTGACCTACGCCACTGGCGGGGCTTCCCCTGCCGACGGCACCGCCTTTGGCGGCATGTTCGTGGTGGATGCAATGTCGAATTTCTTCAAGGGGTTCTTCCTGTTGGCTGCGGTAGTTGTGCTGCTGCTGTCGTTGGATTGGTCGGAGAAGCTCGTCGGTTACGCGGAGTATTGCGCCCTGACGTTGTTCGCCCTCGTGGGAATGCTGTTCGCCGCTTCGGCCAATGACTTCATCCTGATGTTCGTCGCGCTCGAACTCATCACGATCACCTTCTACATCCTGGTCAGTTTCCAACGGAACAAGGCCGCCTCCATTGAGGCCGGCGTCAAATACCTGATCTTGGGCGCGTTGGCCTCGGGCTTCATGGTCTTCGGCATCGCGCTGATCTTCGGATCGGCCAATTCGACCAATTTCTTTGAGATCGCCGCCAAGCAGGCCGAGCTCGCCAAGTCGCCGCTGTTCGTGACCGGCCTCCTGCTGACGATCGTTGGACTCGGCTTCAAGATTGCCGCGTTCCCGTTCCAGATGTGGGCGCCCGACGTTTATCAGGGCGCACCCGCTCCGACGGTCGCCTTCCTGGCAACCGGCTCGAAGGCCGCAGGGTTTGCCCTCCTGCTGCGGATTGCTTTCGGGGTCGTGCCCGAGCTGACCGCCCAATGGGGACGGCTGTTCGTCGGCTTTGGCATCGTCACCATTCTCTACGGAAGCCTGTGCGCCATCCCGCAGCGCAGCGTGAAGCGGATCATGGGCTACAGCTCGATCGCCAACGCCGGCTATCTGCTCCTCGGGGTTGGGGCCGCCAGCCTCAACGGTTCCGCGGCCGTGATGACCTATCTGGGCGGCTACATTTTCACGGTGTTGACGGCCTTTGCGGCGATCAGCGTGGTGGTGGCCCACACGGAAAGCGATGACCTCAGTGCCTTTGCCGGCCTGGGGCAGCGTTCGGCCTGGCTCGCGACGGCGCTAACGGTAGGCATGGTCAGCTTGGCCGGCATTCCGCCGTTGGCAGGATTTTTCGCGAAGTTCTACCTCCTGCGGGCCGTCGCGGAGCACGTGGCGACAGACAAGCTGTTCCTGGTCGCCCTCCTCGTCGCGTGCGTCGGCGTGGTGATTTCCCTGTATTACTATTTCGGAATCCTGCGCTCCGCCTTCTTCCCGCGCCTAGCGACGGACCTGACCCGTATTCCGGTCAGCGGTGCGACCAAGATCGCGATCATCTTCGCCATCGCCGGCACCGTGTATCTCGGCCTGGATCCCGAGCCGATGGTGAAAGGTGCCAAGCAGGCTGCGGCTGGTCTGACAACTTTGCCGGACGCCCCGCAGACCGCGGCCAAGTAGGATCGGTTGGACCGTTCTCCGCTCGCGGATCGAGGCCTCGCCGGTAGGAAGCGGCTCTTGTTCGGCTACCGCCCCTCAGTGGAACATTCCGCCCACGTCAGCCCGAAGCGCGCCAGATACTTGGTCAGGCGGTCGGCATCGTTGGTGTGCTTGCGGCCGAGGCGCGAGACCTTGAACAGCTTCCGCCCTGCATCCGACTGACTCTTGGACTCGCGACAGACGCGGATCACGTAGGCGAGTTGCGCCTGATCGAACGGATCGATCTCCGCCAACCGCTTCGGTCCGAGCACGGAAACGAGCACCTCCGCCTCGTCATCTTCCATCTCCGGTTCCGCCCAAGCGGCGCGCAGGCGGGCCAATTCGTCGTCGAGCACGGCCGCCGTGATCCGGCCGCCTTCGGCCAGGGTCGCCATGCGGGTCAACGCGGCGTTGAGGTCGCGGAAGTTCGCGCTCCAGCGGGCTTCGGCGGAATGGGCGAAGGCCAGGAACCGTTCCCGCACTTCCTTGCTCAGGGTCACGCGGCTGCCGTGCTTGCGGGCGAATTGCTCCAACTCGTAGTCGAGGTTCGGTCCGATGTCCTCAACCCGCTCGCGCAGGCCGGGCAGCCTGAAGGTCCAGAGGTTCAGCCGCGCCAGCAGATCCTCGCGGAAACGCCCTTCGCGGACGCGTTCGGCCAGGTCACGGTTGGTGCCCGTGATGAGTTGGAAATCGCTCGTCACCTCGTGGTCGCCGCCGAAGGGCGGGAACCGCTTTTCCTCCAGAGCCCGCAGCAGCATGGCCTGTTCGTCCAGTCCCAGTTCGCCCACTTCGTCGAGAAAGAGCAGTCCGCCATCCGCGGATCGGAGCAGGCCGGCGCGGTCCTTCAGGGCCCCGGTGAAGGCGCCCTTCACGTGGCCGAAGAGTGCGCTCATCGCCGCGTCGCCGCGCAAGGTGGCGCAATTCACCTCCACAAACGCACCGGCGATCTGGTGGCGTGCCTTCTTCAGTTCGTAGATGCGGCGGGCGAGCTGCGATTTCCCGGCGCCGGTCGGCCCCATGAGCAGCACGGGATGGCGCGAGTGGATGGCCACATGCTCGATCTGTTCGATCAGACGGTTGAAGCGCACGTTGCGCGTCTCGATGCCGGACTTCAGGAAGCTGCGGGCTTCGCTGGCCTCCTTGCGGAACCGGGCGGCAATGCCGTCGTAGCGCGACAGGTCGAGGTCAATGAGGCTGTAGTTGCCGTCGGGCGACCTCACCTTCTTCTCCTTCGGCGAAGTCTGCACCAGGCGACCGGGGAAGTGCCGGCTCTCCGTCAGCAGGAAAAGGCAGATCTGCTGGACGTGCGTGCCGGTGGTGATGTGGACGAGATAGTCTTCTTTGTCCGGATCGAAGGGATAGCCGCGGGCGAACTCGTGCAGGGCGCCGAAAACCTCCTCGAAATCCCAGGGATCGCGGAGGGTTTGCGGATGCAGGCGCACTTCGGTCTCCGGCGACACGCGGCCGATGTCGGCGGCCACGCAGCGGGCGATGTCCTGGTGGGGCGGCAGGTGCAGCAGCTCGAACCGGCTGACCACGAGGTCTTCGTGCTGGCAAAGCGAGACGCTGGGCCGCCACTTCTGCCAGCGTTCCTGGTGGAAGCCGGAATCCAGCACGCTGCCGAGGATGCCGAGCACGACGGTTTTCTTCATGGTTCTTCGGTGGGGCGGTGCTGCCGTGGCGCTCAAACGTGTCGGCCGCTCATTGCGCCGGATGGGAAACATGGGCTCCGGAGCACCGCAGCCCTGCCGGGAAATGATGCCCTCGGCCGTGACTCGCTGTAAAGCGTGTGTTAGCGCGGATAAGCGAAACGTTACAGGACGGTGATATCGCCTCATGCGCAGATTCCTCAGCAAAACGCCCACATTCCGCCCGTTCTACCGGTTGGCACGCCTGCTGCATTAGGGCGTCCTGAACAGAACGAAAGACTGAGTATGGCAAACAAAACCCTCTTCCAGACCTTGGCTGGAAAATTCTCCAAGGCGGACACGGTGAACGAGGCCGGCGCCAAGGCGTTTGCCCTCACCCCGAAACACGCCCTCGCGCAATACGCCGTGACGGGCTGCCTCAACGGAACCTTTTACGCCGACGCCGAGACCCAGTTGCAGCGCGTGCTGGAGCTGGCAAGCGCGGCCGGTCCGGAGTTCACGGCCAAGGTCGCGGTTTACGGCCGCGAGTGGGGCCACATGAGGGACATGCCGGCGCTGCTGTGCGCGGCGTTGAGCGTGCTCGACGCGGAGAAGCTGAAGGCGGTGTTCCCGCGCGTCTGTGACGACGGGAAGATGGTCCGCAACTTCGTCCAGATCCTGCGCTCCGGCGTGGTCGGGCGGAAGTCGCTCGGTTCGGTGCCGAAGAAGCTCGTCCAGCAATGGCTGGAGAGCCGCACGGACGAGCAGCTCTTCCGGGCGACCGTCGGGCAGAGCCCGTCGCTGGCGGACGTCGTGAAGATGGTCCACCCGCGGCCGGCAAACCCGCAGCGGGCGGCGTTCTACGGCTGGTTGCTCGGCCGCGAACATGACGCGGCGATGCTGCCGGAGTGCGTGCGGGCCTTTGAGGCATACAAGCGTGGTGAGTCGAAGGACGTGCCGGAAGTGCCGTTCCAGATGCTCACGGCGCTGAACCTCGGCGAGGCCGAGTGGACCGCGATTGCGCGGCGGGCGCCGTGGCAGATGACGCGGAT
>JBIIUN010000469.1:0-3840 GCA_044339945.1 Kapaibacterium sp. (SeqCode) | reverse complement strand
GGGCGGGGGCACGTTGGAGGCGTCATTGAAGTTCAGGGCGTCCAGTTCGTTCTGCTCCCACATCTGCCAGTCGGTCGCGAGGAAGTCGGAGGTCTTGTAAGTGCGGCCGTCGGGGGACAGCGACGGCCTCCCGATGTTGTTGTAGCCGCCGATCGTGCCGTTCCAGCAGTAGGAGGTCAGCTTCAGCGGCCGGGCGAGCCAGAGCTGCTTCAGCTTGCCGCTGCCCCGGGTGGCAACGTCCTTCGGGCACCAGCACAGCGTGTGGCTGGTGAGGTAGGGGCCGAGCTGGCTGATCCTGAAGAAGGCGACCTGGTTGCTGAACTGCTGGGAATTGATGTCCCGGCCCGCGGCCGAGGTCGGGGTCGCCGGGCCGCCGGGAATCCGGCCGTTGTTCCTGGTCGCGTAAACCCAGCCGTCGGGGCCGCTCAGGTCGCCGCCCCAGGTGGGGTGCGCGTTGAAGTCCAGGCTGTCCGTCGCGTAAAGCTGGTTGGCGAGGAGCACCTGCTTCACGTTGCTGAGGTCCACGGTCAGCTGGGCGCGGTCCTTGGCCCGGCCGAGCGCGGGCAGGAGCATGCCCGCCAGGATCGCGATGATGGCGATCACGACGAGCAGCTCGATCAGGGTGAACGCGGCGCGAACAACGGAACCGGTGCGGCGTGCAGCCGGCGGAAGGGGCCATCGGGAAGGGATAGTCATGGCGGGCAGATCGTGGAACGGATTCTTCGGCAGGCTAGGCACCGGCGCCCCGGCGGCAAGACTGAAGCTCCGGGCTCGGACCCACATTTTCGGGCGGGCACGGACGGGTGAAGAAGCGCATCGTTTCATCGTGGCCACAGGTTTGCGCGGTAGCTGCGGACGTAGGTCCGTGGGCGTGCCTGCCACCGACTCACGTCGGCAGCTACCGCGGGGGCTCCGACGGCCGGCTCAGCCTTGGCGAAAAGATGTGCCCCTGGTGGGGGCTTGGCCCGAGTCCCGATTGCCGAACGCCTGCTTTTCGGGCGTGATCGGCCCATGAGATTCGCTTCAACGCTGGTGTTCGTCGGGCTTGTGCTGGTGGGGTGCGCAACGGGCCGGCCGGTCACGATCAACGAGCCCACGGTGGTGGAAGCCGCCTGCGGTGAATGCCTGCTCGGGCTCAAGGGCAAGGATTGCGACCTCGCCGTGCGGATCAACGGCCGCAGCTACTTCGTGGACGGCGCGCACCTCGACGGCCATGGCGACGCCCACGCGGCGGACGGCATGTGCCAGGTCATTCGCCGGGCGCGTGTGACCGGCGAGGTGAAGCGCGGACGGTTTGTCGCGACGAGCTTCGAGCTGCTGCCGGCGAGTGGGCGGTGAGCCTTGGCGCCTACGCGGGCGATTTGTCAGCCGTCGCCAGTTCCTCCGCCTTGAGGCGCTGGCGTTCGGCCGCCTTCGCAAACGGCCAATACACCGCCATCGCGATGACGATGGAGACCGCGCCCCAGACGGCCGCCTTCCAGTCGCCGCCGGTCACGAGGTAGTGCCCGATGATCGGCGGGGTCGTCCACGGAATCTGCACCCAGGGGCGGCCGATCAGGCCGTGGTCCATCAGGAGATAGGTGCCGGCCGTGAGCAGGAGCGCGTTGAGCACGTAGGGGATCATGAGCAGCGGGTTCAGCACGATGGGGATGCCGAACATGATCGGCTCGTTGATCTGGAAGACCTGCGTGGGCAGTGACAGGCGGGCGACCCGGCGGTAGCCCGGCTCGCGGGACATCACCATCACCAGCGCCAGCGCGATGGTCGCCCCGGTGCCACCCACGTTGACGAAGGTCGAGAAGAAGCCGTTTGCCGTCACGTAGGGCAGGGGCGACCTGGCCTGCACGGCCTCGGCGTTTGCGGCCAGGAACTGGAGGAACACCGGCGCCACGATGGCGTCGAGCGCGTTGTCGCCGTTGATGCCGACGGACCAGAGCAGCGTGACCAGGAACGCGTAAACGAGGATGCCGTGCAGCGTATTGAGCTCGTTGATCAGCGGCTGCAGGGACGACTGGATGACCTGGTTCACATCCACGCCCAGCACGAAGCGGAGCACCCAAAACGCGGTCAACAGCACCGTCATCGGCACGAGCGAGAGGAAGGATTCCTGCACGACCGACGGCACACTCGCCGGCAACCGGATCACCAGACCGGTGTCCGCAAAGAACTTCTGCACGGGCACGCAGACCAGTCCCACCAGGATCGCGGTGAACAGCCCCGCGGAGCCAAGCCCGGCCATGTTCAACACCACTTCCGGATGCTCGCCCTCCGTCAGCTTCAGCTGGAGCAGCAGGAAGCACAGCGCGGAGATCGCGGCGCTGGTCAGCGGATCCTGCTTCAGCCGCTGCGCGAGGTCGTAGGCGATGGCAAAGGCGACGAACACGGCCAGCAGCCCGAAGGTGGCGGTGAAGGGGTAATCGAGCAGCGGCTTGAGCTTGCCCAGGCGCTCCTCCCAGCCGGGCACGGGCAGGTTGGCGAGCACCATGAACAGCCCGCCGATGATCGTCAGCGGCGACACCGCGACCATGCCGGCGCGGATGGCGGACAGGTAGGTGTTGTCGCTCACCGCGTTCAGCGGCGGCACCACGCGGCGGTTCAGGAAATCGGTGAGGGCGGTCATCGTGAAATTGGGAAAACGGGAAAACGGGAAAACGGGAAAACGGGAAAACAGGAAAACGAGAGGACAGGAGAACGCCGCCCGTTTCCCTGTCTTCCTGCTTTCCAAATTCATCGTCGGTATGCCTTCAAAGTTTTCGGCCGAGATAAACGCAGCCGTCTGGCTCCGGGCCGACACGGGCGAGTTCCCGGAAGCCGAGCCGGTCGTAGAAGCCGAACGCGCGGCGGTTGCGCATGGCCACGCCGAGGTGCGCGCCGGGCACGCCGCGTTGGCGCAGGCGGTCCATGACCTCTTCCATCATCCGACGGCCGAAGCCATGGCCCTGGGCGCGGTCCAGCAGGTCGATGTGCAGGTGCGCCGGGTAGTCGGCGTAGGGTTCCGGACAGAAGTAATCGGGCTGGTGATACCAGCTGTGGACCATCTGCGAACGGGTCCAGGTCGTCGGGTCGCCGGTGGGCATCGGAAACTGCGCACAGAGCCGGGGCCGCCATTCGCGTTCGTAGCGGTCGTAGAACTTGCGGGAATCCAGCGCCCCCAACGCGTAGCCGCAGATGCCTTCGGCGTCTTCGAGGATCAGGGCGAAGTCCTGTTCGTAGGCGAGATACGGCCCGACGAAAATGCGGCCCAAGGCGTCGGGATCGTCGCTGTAGAACGGCTCGCCGTCCGCGCCGAAGTCGCCGGTCTTGAGGCAGACATGGTAGGCGCCGGCTTCGTCGCCGGGCCGGGCATCGCGGAGGGTGAAGGCGGGCATGGGAAACTTCAGGGAAGCCGGTGGGGCAGGAGCGCGGCTCTCTGAGCCGCGTGTTGGCGCCATCTGTTTGGAAAGGGATTACTCGCGACTCGGAGAGTCGCGCTCCCGCGGGCCCCGGGCTCCAAATCCTCCATCGGCATCGGTTGGTTGAATCGGTTCATGCGCCGGTGTCCCTTACTGGCGAAACCGCCGGTTCAAACACCCCATCCGCCCGTTGCCGGACCAATTGCTGCAACCGCGCCACGTAGCCGCCGCGGTAGGTAGCCGGAAGGTGGAAGTCCGAGATCGCCGGCGCCTGCGGGTCGGCTTCCTTGATCCGCACGTAGCCGAGCAACAGGTCGAGTTCCTCGCGCAGTTCCCAGGTGCGGCGGCTCAGGGCGGCGAAGAGCGCGCGGTCGCGCAGTTCGGCGGTGCGGGCGCAGAAGTCGCGCAGGCGCGTGGCCGGTTCGCGGAACGCGGCGATGAGTTCCGG
>JBIIUN010000470.1:0-3840 GCA_044339945.1 Kapaibacterium sp. (SeqCode) | reverse complement strand
TTGGGCACGACGACGGCGCTGGCGTTGATGCAGGAACGGCCGCCGTTGTCGCTGATGGCGCCGGCGATGACGTCGACATAGTCACGCCAGTTCTCGATCTGGTCGTCGCCGATGAGGAACTTGCTCCAGCCGGGTCCGTGAACCTCGATGGCGGGGTTGTTGGCGTAGAGGTCGGTGGTGCTCTTGTCGCCGAAGATCAGCGCGCGGCCGCAGGTGTTGAGTATGGTCGCCGCGCCGTCGTGGTCCGTCGGGTAGAAACCGAAGGCCTCGGAAGGAACGCCCGCGGCGATGAAGGCCTGGATGAGCCGGTAAGGGGTCCACGGCTCCTCCTTGCCGGGCTTGATGACGACGGGCGTCTTGAGCGCGACGGCGGGGAGCCAGAGCGAGTTTACCGCCGGCGAATTGCTCGGCATCACGAGGCCAAGTGCCTGGCAGGTGGGGAAGAAGCTGAGCTTGGTGCCGAACTGCTCGCCGTAGCCACGGTCGATGATCGAGAAGTCCAGTCCGCGCGAGAGTCCGTTGAGGATCTCCGCGAGGTGCGTCAGGGCATAGTGCAGCTTGCCCATGTTGCGTTTCACCATCACATGCGGCAGGCCGGAGGTGACGCTGAGCGTCTCGATGTATTGCTGCGGCGACTGGGTGTGGCCGCGGTCGCCGAGGGGCAGGGAACCGTTGAGGAACAGGTCCCCGGCCTTGGCCGAAAGCGCCATGAGCTCGGCCACGGTGAATTTGGCTAAGGCTGCCCGGGCGGCGCCCAGCTTGGCCAGGTCGCGCTTGAGGATGCCGCCGTTGACCTGCGACACGAGGGCTTTGAGCTCGCCGGTGCGGTGATCCTTGACCTCGATCTTGTCGAGGGACTCGTAGGCACGGCCGAGGCGGAGGGCGGGCAGGTGGGGAACGGCGTCAGACATGGTCAGATTCGATTTCGACCGCAAAGTGATACGCCTGCGTAGTATTGGCAACCGGGAGTTTTCCGGACGATACGACGGGGCATTTCTGTTCAACGTGGCCACCGGGGCCCGTTCGCGCGGTAGCTGCGGACGTAAGTCCGTGGGCGTGCGGGTCGGCGCGGCGGGACTGCCACCGACTCACGTCGGCAGCTTCCGCGGGGGCCCCGACTAGCGGCTCAGCCACGGCGAAATGATGCGCCCACACGACGGTTGGGCGTCATTGCCCTGGCCTCACTCCTCGGCAGGCGGAATCCAAGTCTCCGGACAATCCGCTCCTCCGGCGAAGCGGGCTCAACGCAGGTAGTCCATCAGGGACAGGTTCATCAGCTTGGCCGCGCTTTGGAGGGTGGCCTGGTAGGCGGTCTGCGTTTCGGTGATGCGGACCAGGGTTTCGGCCAGGTCGGCGTCGCCCTCGCGGGAGGATTCGGCGGCGATGGCCGTGCTGCGTTCGCTGGCGGAACTGGTCGCGGACTCCAGGCGGGCCTGGGTCGCGCCGAACTCGCCGAGTTGGTCGAGGAAGTGGGCTTCGTCGTTTTGGAGTTCGGCCCGGTTCGTATTGGCGATGGCGGCGGTGTCGCCGGCGCGGAGGTTGTTGCGCAGCGCGATGAGGTGGTTGAAGAGGTCCGCGCCGGAACGCGAGTCACTCGCCAGCCCCTTGGGGCCGTCACCCGTGGTGTTCGCCCCGGGAACGGTGGCCGCCAGGGTAACGCCCTCGGCGATCTCGGCGGCGTTGGCCGCGGTGTTTCCCTGGTAGGTGACCGCGGTGATGTCGCCATTGGCGTCGGTTTCCACGACGAACGGCGGCTGGTCCGTCTTGGTGCCGCCGAAGAGGTAACCGTCACCCTGCTTGCGGTTGAGCTCGCCCGCGGCCTGGTGGATGAGCTTGTTGATCTCGGCCGCGTAGGCGTTGAGCGACTCGGGCGTCTTCAGTCCCCCGGCGAGGGTTGCGATCTCGCCGGCGCGGTTGGAGACCTTTTGCACGGCGCGAAGGGAGGTGAAGCCCGCGGTGCTCGCGTCCTGAAGGCGGCCGATGTTCTTCTGATACTGGGCCACCGTGCCGGCCTGGGCCTGGAGATCCATCAGGCGTCGGGCGGAGACCGGATCGTCCGATACCTTCCGGAGCCGGCGGCCGGTGGCGGCCTCGGTCTGGAGGCGGTCCTGCCGGGTGGCGAGCTGACCGAGCTGGTTGACGAGCGAGTTCGAGAACTGGTTGGTCGATACGCGCATGGAAGTGGTCCGGGGCGGAACCTCGCCGGCGGCGACGTTCCAGGGTTAGGTCAGCGTTTCAGGTTGATCACGTCGTTCAGCATCTCATCGATGGTCGCGATCAGCTTGGCGGAGGCGGCGTAGGCGTTCTGATACTTCATCAGGTCCGCCATCTCCTCGTCGAGCGACACGCCGCTGATGGACTGGCGTTGGCCGAGGAGCATTTCATCCACGAGTTTCTGGTCCGCCAGGCTGCTCTCCACGTTGGCCCGCGCCTCGCCGACATTGGCCACCGCCTGGCCGTAGTGGGCGCCCAGCGTGCGGTCACCGAGTTCGGCCAGCGAACGCCCGGCCAGCTGGGCGAGCCGCAAGGCGACGGCGCCGTCGCCCTTGGCGTCCGGGCTGCCGGCGAGTTGAAGCCGGTTGACGTTGGCCCGGAGGTCGGGATTGACCGCGATGTCGGCCGCATTGGTGCCGGTAAAGAGGTCCGCGCCGGTCCCGCCGTTGAGGTCGAAGCCTTCGCGGTGGAGGGCATTGACCTCGGAGATGAGCGCGGAGGCGGTGGCGTTCAGGTCGGTGCGGACCTGCTTCAACGCGCCGTCCCGGGCTGCCATCGTGCCCTGCAGGCGGCCGCCGGTGAGGTTCAGTTCGGTGCCGCCGGCCTGGGCGCGAATGCCGAGGGAGCCGTCGCCGGCCGTGAACGTCTCAAGCTGGTCGGTGACCTCGCCGCCGCTGACGAGCGTGGTGCCGGCGACGGAGATTTCCAGGCCGCCGTTCTCGTTGGTCGCCGTCTCGACCTTCACGAGGCGGGCAAGAGACTCGAGCTTTTCCTGCCGCAGATCACGCAGGTCGTTGGCGCCGTTGCCACCGGAATTCTCTGTCCGGTCAATCTCCCGGTTGAGCTGGGCGATTTCGGCGACCAGCTGGTTGGCGCCGGCGGTGTCGTCCCCGAGACTTTGGTCCAGGGCGGTGGAAAGGCTGGCGAGCCGGCGGTCCACCTGCTGGAACTGGGACGCGAGTTCGGTGGCCTTGGCGAGGAGCGAACTGCGTTCGGCGGAGGACGTCGGGGTAGTCGCGGCGCTCTGGAAGGCGTTGAAGAGCCCGGCCAATTGTTTGGTCAGGCCGCTGGCCCCGCCGGTGGCGCCGGCGACGGGTTCACCGAGGCTCGACTCGGTCAGTTCCAGGGCTTCCTGCTGCGCTTCCAGGGAACCGCGGGCGCTCGTCTCGACCTGGATCCGGGAGTCGAGGATCGTGTTCCGGATCTGGGTGACGGCCGTGCCGTCGACGCCGTTGCCCAACGGGCCGAACGCCGAATCCACCGGGGTGGAGGTCGAGATCGTGAGGCGCTGGCGGGCGTAGGCGGTGTTGTTGACGTTCGCCAGGTTGTGGCCGGCAACGGCGACGCCCTTCTGGTGCGTCTGCATCGCCCGGGAACCGAGACTGAGCGAGTCGAGTAGGCCTGGCATGGGAAGCGGGGTTCGGGGTTCAGCCGACGACTTCCAACAGGGTGGCGCGCGCAGGCATGGCCGGTGCCGCCCGCAGACCGCCGCCGTTGTAGACCAAGGTTTCGGGCGCCGGGATCAGCGAATTGATCAGGCGCTGCATGGATTCCATCGACCGCATGAGCAGCAGGTGGTTTTGCCGGGCGCGTTGCTGGACGCGGACCAGCAGCTCGTTGTTCTCG
>JBIIUN010000003.1:0-39900 GCA_044339945.1 Kapaibacterium sp. (SeqCode) | reverse complement strand
AACCGCCGCGGAGGTAATGGTGATTCCCCGCTCTTTCTCCTGCTCCATCCAGTCGGTCACCGTATTGCCATCATCAACATCACCGATCTTGTGGATCAGGCCCGTGTAGAAAAGAATTCTCTCGGTAGTCGTCGTTTTTCCCGCGTCGATGTGAGCCGCAATCCCGATATTGCGTGTTCGCTCCAAAGGATACTGCCGCTGTGGTGAATTCAGTGCGGCGTTAATTCCTACTGCATCGCTCATCATAGGTCAGAAAGTGGGCGTTCTTTAGATGAAAAATGCCCCGGGACAAGCCGCGGGGCGTTTGTTGCTACAATACAGAGTGCTACCAGCGGAAGTGGGCGAACGCCTTGTTGGCCTGAGCCATTTTGTGAACATCATCACGCTTGCGAATCGCATTACCCTGCCCCATGAATGCGTCCATAAGCTCCGCAGCCAATGCCTCGCGCATCGGGATTCCTTTCCGAGCATCGGCGTATGTTGTCAACCACCGCATCGCCAGAGCAACTTGGCGCTCTGCAGGAATTTCCATGGGCACCTGATACGTCGCACCACCAACGCGCCTAGCCTTGGTTTCGATCCGAGGCTTCGCGTTATCAATTGACCTCTGAAGGATATCCAATGTGTTTACGCCGGGATTTTTTTCAGCAAGGACATCCATTGCCCCGTAAACAATCTTCTGAGCAATGGTCTTCTTTCCACTGCGCATAACTATGTTGATCAACCGCCCAACGAGAGGGCTGTTGAACCGGGGATCAGGTTGAGTGGTCCGTTTTTCCGCTTGGCGACGACGAGCCATATGAACGATTAATTACGAGATGAAATTGTTAAGGCCTATTTCGCGGCAGTCTTGGCAGCTTTGGGACGTTTCACACCATATTTTGACCGACTGACGCGGCGTTTTTCAACACCCGCACAGTCCAACGTGCCACGGACAATGTGGTAACGAACACCCGGCAAATCCTTCACACGACCACCACGCACCAAGACAATTGAGTGCTCCTGAAGGTTGTGACCTTCATCTGGAATGTAAGCAATGACCTCAAATCCGTTGGTTAGACGAACCTTGGCAACCTTTCGCATTGCAGAGTTCGGCTTCTTCGGTGTGCGGGTCATCACCTGAAGGCAAACACCGCGGCGAAACGGGGAAGACTGCAAGGCCGGGGCCTTGCTCTTGTAGGTAACCTTGTTCCGCCCTTTGCGGATCAGCTGATTAATTGTCGGCATGGAACCAATGGAATCAAGTTGCCGTTTGCGAGTAACGGGAGCGCAGAACTTACCGACTCCAACCCACGGTGCAATACGTTTTTTGGAATAATTCTTCACCCGTAACCACGGCCTCACGTCGGCAGCGGGTCAATCAGTCTGCGGCAAGCCGCCAAAGCTTCCAGAGAGTCGAACTCGAACCGAGACCGGGCCGGTCTCCATTCGGAAAATTCGAATCGCAGATCAGGTTAGCACTTGCATTCAAGGGCCTTACGGAAGCGAGACAGTTACTCTGAAGAATCTGGGGAAAGTCCCGCTTATGTCGGTGGCGCTTAGTTCCCCGTTGGTGTTTTGCGGGCCGAAATTCGTCAGCACTTTCCAATCCCCATCCTGAAGGGTGTCCCTCCACCAGACTGTGTAGCTACGACCTGCCGTAGCTGAAAACGCAACCCGCACTCCGGTTTCCAGTCTGTTTGCAACCACTCGGAAGACGCTCGTTGCGGCTTTGGGGTTGGTGCCTGCGACATACTCGCTGTGGTTGCTCTGTGTATCGCCATCGGGATCGCCGGCAGCGCCGTCGTCGCCTTGGTTCGACCCAGCATCGAGCCCATAACGAGTCTCCCATTCGTCCGGCAAACCGTCACCGTCGCCATCCCCAGTGGCCAGGGAATCCTCCGGATTGTTTTGCCGACCGGCAGTCGGTGCGGCGGCCATCCAGTTCGCAGGTTCGTTTCCAAAACGGAGGCTTCTCACGCGTTGGAGCGATGCCCCCAGGCCGGATGCTCCGGTTGGCCAAGGATTGACGGCCAAGTAGTTTATCCGCTCCGCGTTCACATACGGCACTTCACCTGCCATTGCCGGTGGCGCCTCCAGCGGCTCGTCCGGTTGATTCAGATCGAGGTTTTCGCCGGAGTTGTTGAGCACGCCACCCCAAGGCCCAAAGATTGGGACTTCCGCCGGGACGCCAAAGGCGGTCCGGAACGCGGCCTCGGGATTGGTCGGCCAAGAAGGATCGAAACTGACAAGCAGCACAAAACCTCCGGGTGGCAAGGTGGTTCCCGCGGGGAAGGTGAATTCGAGTCCTCCGCGCAAACGCCAACGGTTGGTCGCGTGCTTGGGGTCAAACAGGCTGAGCGGGGTTCCTGTCACATTCCGAATCTCCACGAATTCGTCCGCCGTGTTGTTGAAGCCCGCGATGGGGGGCGGTTCGCCGTAGATTTCGGTTATGACCAAGGGACCAACCACGGGCCCCGCGTTCGTCGCGCCAAGCGTCCGAGCCGCCTGCGGGACGAAGTGCTCGACGCCATCGCTGGTTTCGTGGCGGCCAAAGCTGACACCATTGAAAGACGCGCCGAACTCGAAGCCGTGATGCCACCCAGTCAGGGTCCCGGCGGCATCAGCACTGAAAAGATGCACTTCATCTCCCAACGCGCTGAATGAGAATCCATTCGTGCCAACGCGAAATGCTGACTCGTCCACGGTCCAATAACCACCTGGCGGCACCGTCGTTCCGGCCGGGATGCGGAACTTTCCCGGGGTCCGAAAATCGTCGGAAAGCCACCAGCCGCCGACGTCCACCGCCGCGAGGCCGGGATTGTAGAGTTCGATGGCGTCCAACAGTGGCGGATCCGTGTGGGTGAGTGCCTCATTGACCAAGACGGGCGCCACAACCGCGGGCTCCGAGTCCACAGTGCCCGGCGAACCGCCCGGCCGGGCACTTTGGCGCCACACGTTGGCATTTCCTAGTTCCGCGGCGGCAATCGACTCATCCCGGAGGACCAACGAGAAGCCCACGCCGTCAGCCAATGGTGCCCAGGAATCGCCAAACGCGAAATCGATGATCGGCTCCTGAAGCGGGCCGCGAAGCACAAGCCGGTCGCCCTCATTTGCAAGCGCCCCGGTGAACTCGCCCGCAATGCCCGACGCGCCCGGATACCGGGACAGGAACGCGGCCCGATTTCGAACCACCAGAACCCTGCCGCCGGGAGCAACGGATGTGACCCCGCTGGTCGCGGTGAACGCGTAGCTGATCCCTCCGCCAAGCGTAAACCCAATCAGGTTCAACGGGGCGGCCGAAGTGTTCTTCAGCTCGATGAACTCAAAATCCGAATCCGTGTTGGTGGAGCCGGCGGGGGCATCGGCCGGATGGAACATGATCTCGCTCAGCAGGAGGGGCGGCACCACGTTGAAATAGGTCCTCGCCGTGACCCCCGACCACCTGGAGACCAGCGGGGGATCTCCGGCTCCGGTCCGGGCAGTGTGGCTGCCGTTGTTTACCCGGGCGATCAACCGGGCATTGGCGGAGATCTGGATCGGCTCCGCGCCGGCAATGCGGGCCGAGCCACGGACGGCGCCGCCCGGAGACCTGGGATCGGTGCCGTCGAGAGTGTAGTAGATGGTCCCGCCGGCCGGCCCCGTCAGGCGAACACTGAGGCTGTTGGTGAACCGGCCGCCCGGCGTGCTGTTGGTTGGGCGGAACACAAACTGGCTGTCCATGAACGAGACCCGGTTGGAGAGCCAGAACTTCAGCGAGTTGATCTCGCCTTGGAAGCCGTTCCGCGGCGGGGCTGACCCGCCCCACTTGGACTGTTCGCGCGGTTGCGCCTTGCGAACTTCGCCGGTCAGTTGGTCCACCAACCGATGCAGGTTCGTGGTCGAAAACTCGGCCGCCCGCAGGTCCTGGTAACGATCAATCCATTGCTGGAAGAAGTCCGGGTCCTGGAAGAGCCGCCCCCACCACGCTTGGGTCGTCTCATTGAAAAAGTCCGTTCCGGAACCATTCGCGGAACTCCAGATACGGGGATTGAAGTCGCGGCCGTCGGTGGAATACAGGGCACGGTCAAAGTCCCAGTGGGGCCCGAAGGTGATCTTGCCGTTGCGTGGTTTGTAGAGGTAGGCGCTGAGACGCAGCGCATCCACGTTGAAGGTCAGGGTATTGATCAGGTGGTAGTCAATCCACGCCTCCACATCGATGTAGGCGCGATAGCCGGTCGTCGGGTTGCGCCAGTTGCTGCCGTATAGCGCGGTTCCAAACGCATCGAAGTGATTCTGCAGATACTGTCGTTGGGCGGCCCGTTCCGGCAGGAACATCTCCGACTCCGACGGCTCCACGAACGCCATGCCCTGGTTGGCCGCAAAAAAGCCGACCTCGCCGGGACCGGTGCGGTCCACCTTGAGGAGGTAGCCGCCGGTCACCTGAGGCGGCCTGCTGTGTTCCGGCTCCAACCTGTCGACCGCCACCCGGTCCGGACTGCGGCGGATCCGCTCCTCGAGCACATAGATCCCGGCGTAGGTCCCCGGGTAACGAACCGTGCCCACACGGTCCGTGATGAGGAACAGCTCGACGAAGCGGGTCCGCGACGAATAGCGCCCGATGTCCCGGCTAAGCTGATGCGCAAAGGGATTGTGGATGAGGATGGGTTCGAAATTGTTCGGGGCGTAGAGCACCCAGTCCGAGTCCGCGGGCATCCCCAACAGTTCCCGGTCGTCATCGGCTTCAAATTCATCCCGGGTTTCGAGGTTAAGGCTGACCTTGGAATAGCCCAGCGTGCTTGAGCCGCGGGCACCGATGCCAACCTTGGAACGCACCGTCGGCGGATTCGTCAGCGTCGTCACCCCATTCACCGGTTCGTAGACTTGGAGATAGGCCGTTTGCTGACCGTCGGCCGGCGGGCGCGCCTTGCCGAAATTATGCAGGATCATCACCGGCAAGTCCGACGCAAACGTGGGCGCAGTGCCCTCCAGCTTCAGATACATCTCGGTGCGCGGTTCGCCGGGGAGAAGCCCCGGCGCGAACGCCCGGCCGCGGACGATGACCGAGCCGCTGATCGCGATGGCCGAGCCGTAAACCGGCGAGGCTTCCGTGGGCAACGAACCATCGAGCGTGTAGCGGATGACCGCGGCCGGATTCGGACTTTTCAGCGCCACCGCGAGCGCGAAATCCCTCTGGTAGGTGCCGCCCTTGACGGAAAACGTGAGCTCCGGGGCGAAGCCGGCGCCGTTGGACGAATTGGCCGTGCCCGGGGTGGGGGTTGCGAAATAGCCCACCACGTTTGGCGCCCCGTTGGCCCGGCCGTAGGACACGTTTTTGCGCTGCGGCGGATAAACCGGGGCAAAGCCGGACGCTACCTCGCCGGACGGATTCACCAAAGCTAGGAACTCCCCGCCATTGGAGAGCTTGAAGTTGGTGTGCAGCCGGCCAGTCGTCGCCGTGCGGTTCTTCTCGGAGGCGAACACCAGCAGGCGCCCCCCGGACGGCAAGGTCAGGTTCGGAAAGCGCCACTTCGTCAGGTTCGCCGGGTCATCGGTCAACGACCAACCGAAGAGCGAAACGCTTTGGGCCGACGAATTGAACAGCTCGATCCAGTCGGATTCGTCGCCATCCTCGTCGCGATTGACGCCGTCATTGTCGGCGAGGAATTCGCTGATGAGCAACCCCGGGGTCGGGAGGGTTGGATCGACCGTATAGCCCCAAGAGGCGCCCGCGAACGGGTGCGGCGTCCCCGCCAAGTCCGTGATCCCGTGGCCGGCCCGGAACGCCACCGTCACGGCCCCGTTGGCCGCCTTGGGGAAACTGAACACGAACTGCCCCGGGGTAATTTCAATGACGTTGGTCGCCGCCCTGCCATTGACCAGCAGGTCAGCAGCGTCCACGCCCTTCACGCCCTCGCTGAAGATGACTTCCACCGAAAACAATTCCCGGACGGCTGCACCGGCTCCCGGCGATTGGCTCGCGATGACCGGTGCGTCGAAGTCACCCTCAAAATTGAGCGACGCGTCCCAGACGATGTCACTGCTGCCCAGCGTCGTGTTCACCAATTGGATGGCGATGTGATTGACGCCCTTGCTCAGCAGGGTCTGGGCGTTGGCGATCGGATAGTCGTTGAACACCGCGGGATCAGGATTCACCGCGCTGCTGGCAAACCCGTCGAAGGCCACTTCACCCGCCGGCATGTTGAAGCGCATCGCTTCGCGTCCGTTGATCCAGCAGATGAATCCGTCGTCACAAGCCGCACGCAGGATCAGCGTCTTGATGTCCGCCGGATTCGCTACAGTGAACTGCCTCCGCAGGAACACTGTGCTGTAGCTGTTCTGCATGTCCGTTAGCTCGGTGCCGGTGAACGGATCGCCGTAGTAGAACGCCGCCCGCCCCACGGCCCAGCCAGTATCGTCGAAGCTTGGTCCCCTCCATGAAGTAAAGTCGGGCCGGGAAGCTGGCTGCGTGCCTTTGACGTAGCGCCATTCGGACCCGGCCGGAAACAACTCCTGACCGACAAGCGCGACCTCAAACCCGGCCCCGGCCAGCAGGACGGCGAACAGCCATCGATAGATACGATTCATGACAGGTGTGGCGGGAACCTAGCGACAGACCAGGAATTGCCAAGGGTCCACGCCGAGTCGTCGGACCACCCTCGGTTCCATGCCGGCCCTTCAACCCGTAAAGTCGCGCCCATTTATCACCAACCGGGGCGACTTCCACATCCTTAGCAAAAAACTGAGCCCCCTTTGGGGACCGTGGGTGGCAAACCCACGCCCAGATCACGGGACCGGCACAAACCGGAAGCATACCGGCGACCCCACCTTGAACGTTTTGCCCGTGGCCGATAGCTGCCCGGTCTTCCCATCCACCGCGAATACACTGAACGAATCGGAGCTCTGGTGACCGGCGAACAGGAATCGCCCGCTGGGATCAAAATTGAAGTTCCGCGGCGTCTTGCCACCGACCGGCACATGCTGCACCGCCGAAAGTTTGCCCCCTTTCCCCACAGCGAACACCGCGATCGAATCGTGCCCCCGGTTGCTCCCGTAGACGAACTTACCGTTCGGATGCACCCGCACCTCCGCGGTCGAGTTGCCCGGGACCGGCTTCGCGTCCGGCAGCGTGGAAATCGTATCCACTGCCGTCAGCTTTCCGGTCTTGGGCGCATACCGGAAGGCCGTCACCGTCTGCAACAGCTCATTGATCACGTAGGCCTTGGCCCCCTTCGGACCGAAGGCAAAGTGACGCGGACCCGACCCCGGAGTCATGACGACATCGAGCTCCGGGCGGGCCGTCAGCGAACCCGCCGCTGCGTCGAAGGCGTAGGTGTGGATCTTGTCGGTGCCCAGGTCGGCCACGAAGGCGAACCGGTTGTCTGGGGAAAGGTTCACCGAATGCCCGTGGGGTTCTTTCTGCCGGGCCGGATTCACGCTGGAACCAACGTGCTGGACAAAGGCGCTGTGGGGCTTCAGCGAACCGTCGGCATTCAGCGGCAAACACGCGACCGAACCGCCACTGTAGTTCGCCACGAGCACGTTCTTGCCGGTCGCATCCACGTTGAGATGGCAGGGAGCGCCGCCGACCGACGATTGTTGGTTAAGTTCGATCAGTCGTCCCGTGGCGGAATCCACCCGGAAGGCCGAAACATAGCCACCCGGCTGATCGCCCCATTTGCCGGTCTCGTTGGCGGCGTAAACGAAGCGGCCGTTCGGATGCACCGCGAGGAACGTGGGATTCGTCGACTTCGCGGCCAACCCCAGTTCCGAGACCTCGCCGGTGCCGGAATCAAAGCGGTAGCCGTAGATTCCTTCGCTCTTCGCGCCGGTGTAGGTCCCGACATAGAGCAGGAATTGTTCGGCGGAGACCGAGCCGGCGAGCGCCAGTCCAACAAGGGCAGCGGGGAGTTTCATGGCCCCAGCAAACACCGCGCGGAGCGGGCCTAGAAGCAAAATTCCCGCGTTTGCCGCGGGCCCCAGGGAAAGCCTGCCTCCTAGCGCCGGAATTCACGGGGCGGCGACGCCACCTCCGCCGGCAGCGCCACGCCAAACAAGGTCGGCGCGTTGGTCGCCGCCCGGTCCGCCAATGGCGCCAAGTGTCCGAAGAAATCCCCGAACCGGAGGCTGCACTGCAACCGACGCTGTTTCGCGTCGATCTTGGGATTCACCTGGATCACCGCGCCCGCAAACGGTGGTCGGCGTTTGGCGGCTTGGGCTTCCCGCCGGACGGCGAGCACGTCGCGGGACGGATCCTTGATTAGGGCGTCCAGTCGTTCGAGGTCCGCGCGGGTGACCGAGCCCCAAAGTCGCCGCCACTGCTCCGGCTCGACGCGGACGGCCTGGACGTTCACGAAACGTTTCACCGCCCCCTCCTGCTGCCAGAAGCCGACGATCAGCAGGAACGGTTCCTGGATGTCGAACTGCCGGAGCGCATCGCCCAAGTCCACCGGGGTGCCAAACTTGGCCGCCTTGGGATTCACTGGGATTCCGCCGTGGTTGGTGTTCACGTTCGCCGGAATGTCCCAGCGCTGGGTGTAGGCCGGAGGACGGTAGCCGGCAAAGAAGGTGTTGCGAATCCACTCCTCGAACACCACGCCATGCCGTTGCACCTCGAGCCGCGTCTCCGGCGGCTTGGCTACGGCAAGCCAGGCGCTGGCCACAAAATACGCCAGTAGCAGCCCTCGTTTGTGTCCGCTCATCGTCGTGGCAATGGTCTTAGTTCAGCGGCCCCGGACTGGCGATGCGAAACGCCTGGGTTTCCGAACACTGCTCCAACACCGACGCGGGGAGTGTTCGGAGTTGCGCATTTACACAGCAAAGTTGCATGCACGCCCCCCCTGAAGGCGGAACTCCCAATGGGCACCCCGGGGAACGTTCCTGTGCAATGACCAGGCCGGTTGATGCGCCACCACTCGCTCACCAGGGGAAGCTGCGACCAACTCCGGCGCACTCCGGAGAAGATCCGTTTCGCCAGACACAAGTCGTCAGCCTCACATTGACTTCAACCTCTCCACTGCGAAATCTCCCGCCATTACGACGATCTCCACGACCGCCACGAGCGGTGCCGATGGCTGGCTCCAGCTACAGGTGCCCGAGGTGCTGCGCGGACAACCGCTCGAAGTCGTCGCCGTCTTGCAGCTCGCCAAGGCCGCCGACCTGGATGCCCCTGTCCGGCGGCAGCGGGCCTACGCCGCCCTCGAACAACTCGCCCGTCTCGGCGGAATCGCGGGCATCGCTGACCCGACGGCTTGGCAACGCGGGCAGCGGCTGGAACGACCCTTGCCGGGGCGGGAGGGCTGATGTTGCTCGACAGCAACATCCTGATCTACGCGGCGCAACCGGCGCATCACGCCTTGCGCGAATAGATCCGGGACCGCGACTGTTCCGTGTCGGTCATCAGGCGGATTGCGGTTCTTGGCTTCCACCGTCTAGCGCCGGGCGAACACACCGCTTTGGAGGCTTTTTTCGCGGCTCTGGAGATCTTCCCGCTTTTGGAGGCTGTGACTTTGGAAGCCATCCGGCTCCGCCAACAAAAGTCTCTGACCTTGGGCGATGCCATCATCGCGGCGACCGCACTCGTTCATGTCCAGACCCTAGTTACCCGCAACACCGACGACTTCGCTTGGATTCCAAGCCTGAAGCTTTGGAATCCGTTTGCGGAGGTTAAGCCGGCTGACTGAGGCCAAGCGCGTGCCGTTCATCACCAGCCTGAGTTGACCATGAGTGTGACCGTCCAAAATGAGTCCGCGACCACCGCCGAGGCGGAAGAAGTGCTCATGGAACGCCTGCCCGCCTCCAAGGTCGCCCGCCTCCTCTCCACTTGGCAGCTTGGTCAGGGCGATTATGTGGGGATGCGCGACGAACTGTTCGCCTCCGAGACCGTGGAAAGCCTCTACGAACAGGCACCCCAGTTGCCCCCGTTGGGCATAAGTTCGGAGTGAGGCGTCCACGCCGCCCTCCAACCTAAGCCCACAACAAGAAGCCTACCTGGCCTTGGCGCGGACTTGGGCGACGAACCGGCCGGGCGGCACGTTGTTCGTGGCGGTCTAGTTGGCGACGGCAGCGTGGTGCGCGGCGACGTTCGAATGGCGATTCCCGTCATTGGGACTATTTCACGGCGTGACCAGCCGATAAAAGTGTGCCCCACTGTTGGTGTGGACCGTGTCCGCGAAACTGAGCGTCGTGGTTGACGGACGGAGGTTCGTTATCTCGGTCCAACCGTCCGCGCCCGTCGTCCTTTGGACCCGGTAGCGCAGGCCGGAGATCACGGTGCTCGTGAATCCAAAGCCCGTGTCCGTTGAAGGCGGCGAGGCCAGTTGCAGGCTGAGCAGCCCCGGCAGGCCCTTTGGGCTGAAGCTGCCCTTGCGGATGGTCCTGTTGGAGGTATCCGCCACGTAAATGTTGCCCGCGGAATCCCTCGCCAGCCCGTGAGGTTCGAAGAACCGGGCGAGCGGCCCCGGGCCGTCAGCACTGCCGGCCCAGCCGACTTTCTCTTCTCTTCCTAAAATCCCCCCGGCGATGGTCGTTACCGATCCATCCGGCGAAATCGATCGCAGGACGTTGTTCCCGTAGTCAGCCACCAAGATGCCGCCACCCGGTTCCAGCAGAATGCCTCCGATCCAGGAGAAGCGGGCATGGGATCTGTCACTATCAACAAATCCACGCTGGCCCGGCAGTCCGATGACCGTCGTGACCACGCCGGCCGGCGTGACTTTCCGGATGCACATGTTTTCGACGTCCGCGACAAAGACATTTCCCGCCGGGTCCACCGCGAGGTCATCCGGGGAGGAAAACTTCGCCTCCCTGCCGATTCCGTCCGCATACCCCTCCGTCCCACCTGCAAGGGTCGTCACTTTCCCGTCCGCCGAAACCTTGCGGATGGAATGATTGACTACGTCCGCAACGATCAGGCTGTCGGAATTGTCAACGGCCAGGCCCCCGGGGCCTCCAAACCGCGCCGCGGCCCCAATTCCGTCGACCTGGCCCCGCTCCCCGGCCATACCGGCCAAGGTGGTCACCTCTCCCTCCGGTGAGACTCTGCGGATCGTCCGGTTGAAACTATCCGCCACGTAGATCCGGCCGCGTGAGTCCACGGCGATCCTGGCCGGTTGGTCGAAGCGGGCCTGTTTTCCAAGGCCGTCGGCACTGCCCCGCGAGCCCGCCAAACCCGCAAGGGTGGAGACCGCTCCGTCGGGCGTGATTTTGCGCAGGGTGTGGCCCATCAAATCAGCCACCAAGACATTGCCGTCGCGGTCCACCGCCACGCCGCGAGGCTGCACGAACCGCGCGAACTTTCCGACGCCATCGCGCCACCCGAGCTCACCGGGTGAGCCCGCGAGCGTGGTGAAGGTGTAGTGCGACGCGGGCAGTTCGACCGGCGAATACGACGCCGCCACAAGCGGGGCCGTGGCGCGGACGGTTGCCGCGTTGTCCGCGACTCCGGCCAACCCGGTGGGCACGCCGAGAAACGAGATTTCGGGAGCCGAGAAGTAGGGGATGCGGTCGCCTGGGTAGGACATTATGGTGCCATAGGTCCGGCCGTTGACCTGAAAATTCCAGCCCTTTGAATACGCAAAGAATCCGGGACCGGTGGCATTCGCCGCATCGTGATTGCAACCGAGATTGTGGCCGATTTCGTGGGGAAACGCGTGCGTCGCCCACGTTCGGGAGACGACGCTCAAGCCGACCTTGCCCCGCCCCACCTCCCCAGAAGTCAGGATCCCCGCCCGCCCAGCCGTGCCGTCCGAGAGGGAATCCACGATGGTGCAGGTAATGTCGATGCCCAGCAACGGACCGACCGCGGCTGCGTAGGCGCCCTGGTCATCGCTCTTCCCCGTGTAGCCATTCCGTTCGCCGTAGAGCAGGTTGTTCAGATCGGTGGCGGAGTTGCCGGATTCCTGATACCCGGTCAGCCAACTGCCCGCGAGGTGCAGGCGCGCGTTGATGTGGCTGTTCTCAAAGCCCTGATTCGTCACCAGGATACATTCGTCGATCAACGCATCCATCCCGTCCTGACCGCCCGCCCCTTTCAATGCCTTGGGCGTATACGAGACGAAAATCTCGATGATTGCCGGTGGCTCCGGCTCGGCGCCCGCCCGTCTCACTGGCCCCAAAGTGGGGACGGCCGGAGGATCTGCCGGTTGGCTGGCCCCGGCCCGGCCCGCCGCGCCCGCTGCCGGTGGTCCCGGGTCCTGGCAAGGCGGAAACAGGCTCGGATCCGATTCGACGATGCGATGGGTTCCTTCGCCGGCATACTCAATGAGAAACGGATCACGTCCGGGCAGAAAGATGTCCCCCGCGATGGCGCGGGGGTTGCCGGCCAGGGTGACCAGGGAACCCGGTTGTCCCTCGACGCTGCCGACCAGCGCAAACCGTTCACCCTGAACCTCGAATTTTGAAACCAACACCTCGAATTCCTCTCCCGGAAACAGGTTCAACCGGAAGACCCGGCGGGCGGACAGCCCCGCCCCATGGCCCGGGAGCGCGGACCAATTGATCTTCGCCAACCGGGAACGCTTGGTGGCAGGGCGCAAAGCCTTCCCCACGGCTAAGCCGGTTCCGGACTCCTCAAACAGCGCGGCAATCTCCGTCTTTGCCGCCAATCCGGAAACACCTACTCCCGGCAAGCCTGCCAGGAGCATCAGCGCACTGCACGTCCACGTCTTCATGATGTGTCCCGTCATAGTCCCTTTCCCGATCGGTGAAGCGCCACCGGGCCTTGGCACGGATTCGGGCGACGAACAGGCCGGGTGGGACGTCGTTGTTGTTGGTCCAAGTGGCGATGACACAATTTCGCGCGGTAAGGGGGCCAGCACCTCACGCTCGAAGCCAAGTCTCGGCAGCCGACGCTACTGCGTCCAAGCTTGGATCCGGTTCACCATCCCAGGGGTCAAAGTCACGTTGACCGTGGTCTCCGCCGTTGCGTTGCCTGCCATGTTGATTTCCGTCACGACCCGGCTGGATGCAGCCTCTTCCGGCAGCACGGCGACGGTCACCGGCACAAAGCCGGTGAAGCCCGCCAGGCGCAATTTGACCGTCTGATTGGTCGAGGCCGTTCGGGAAAGGTTCAGGCGGATGGTGTTGCCCGCGTCCACCGGGATAGCCTGTCCCGCCGCTTCAATGAACCGAAGAGAAGGCTGCGCGGCGGGAATCACCACGAAGTTCTGCCCCACTTGGGCTAAACCATTGAAGCTGATTCCGCCGAGGTAAGTGCCATCTATCCGAATGCGCCCGGTGCCAGCATGCAATGCGCCACTGCAGTTCACCTCGGACGAGCCACCAGCCCCGCCGATTGCCGGCGCAACCAGTCGCACCGCGCCGCCCGCGCCGCCTCCTCCGCGGTTGCCGGCCCAATCAAACGATTGTCCGCCTATCGCCCAGATTCCGCCGCCCGACACCTCAATCTTGGTATTCGAGGCGATCAGGATGGCTCCGCCGCCCCCGCTTCCCCCCGACGCGCCTTGGCCACCTCCGCCCGAGCCGCCGATCAAAGGTTGCAGCTCCCGATTGCCGTATTTCGGGCCGAGTGAGCGCACGCCGGTAGAGCCATGCGAACCATTGCCCGGATATTTGTCCGTCCCCCACACCCCGCCCTGCCCCCCGCCGGGGCCTTCGCCGTCGCCCGGGTCAGAACTGATCCCCGGAGCCCCACCATTGAAACCTCCGGGTCCACCTTGCCCGAGGTTGTTGCCGCCGTAGCTCCCGGAGACATCGATGACTCCCCTAATGACGACATCACTGGTGGCCAGGAGGTAAACCGGCGTGTTCAGCGGGTTCTTGCCAAAACGGAGTGTCGCCCCTGCTTCAACGGTCACCGTGGTGTAGTTGAGTTTTCCATCGGGTGGGAGTTGGACGAACGTGTCGTTGGTAACCACGAGGGCGCCCAAGGAACCGGTGCTGCCCGAGTCGACGGTTTGTGCCCGGGCCGCCGCGGTGAATGCGAGGAACAGCGCGAGGCCCTGCATGAGCCGAGATGTGTTCATAGTGGATTGGGATTCTGTCGTTGCTTTGAGAGTGAGGGTAACACGGGCCCCGTCATGCGGTCCGTTTTGCCGTAAGGTAAGACTTCCGTAGTGGGCTTGGCCCCGGAACTGGGTTCGCCAGAACCGAAATCAACTTCCAGGAGGGGTTCCGCGAGGCGGAGCGGAAAATCAGCCGATCCGCCGAGGCCGGGGAACCACATTTCAATCTCGGGCTGGGCGAATATGGGGAATGAGGCGTTGGCTCCGTCCTCAGGCAGCCCGATTTCAATCGGAGGTTGAGCCAGCGTCACTCCTCGGGCGGAGGAGTCGTTGCCCGGCAGCACCAACTCGACCAGCGGTTGGGCGATGGCCACGCCCCGCGGCGCGGAGTTGGTTCCCGGGGAGACGATTTCAATCAGCGGCCCGGCAATGGTGACCCCGGTTCCGTTCAGCCCATGCGCATCCGCCAAGACGATTTCCACCGGCGGTTGAGCCAGCATCACCCCCGTGACGGCAGAATTGGTGCCCGGCAGCACCAACTCGACCAGCGGTTCTGCCGTGACCACACCACCTGGGACGGAATTAGTTCCGGGTGAGAAGATTTCCAGCAGCGGCCCGGCAATGGTCATTCCGGTTCCGTTCAGTCCACGCTCACCGGCCAAGGCAATTTCCACGGGTGGCTGGGCTAGGAAGACGAAGCTGGGCCGGTTTCGTGCATCCAGCGGGTCCGTTTCCTCCTCGACTTCGCGACCGTCGGCAAAACCATCGCCATCCGTGTCGGCTTTGGTTGGGTCGGTGCCAAGGCGGATCTCCTGATGGTTAGAGAGGCCGTCTTGGTCGAAGTCATCGTCCGGAGCCGAAGGGAGCCGCCAGTAATTGACCGCCGCTGAACGGCCCTCGTTGCCCGCGAAATCGCGACCGATGGCGACCAAGGTATGTCGGCCTACGGCAGTGGGCGTCTTGACCGTGAAGCTCGTCCGGGTCAGGCGCTCGAAATCAGCCCGCTGGCCGTCGATCTCAAACCCGATGGCAGCGACATTGGGTCCGTCCACGTTGTCGAACAGCGTGAGTTCCACCGCCAGTGTGGTGCCCAGATAGGAATCGCTGCCCTCGACCGGGGCATTGATGGCGATGGCCGGCCCTTGGGAGTCAGGAAGGGCCGTCACCGGACTGTTGGTCAGCAACAGGCTGTTTCCGCCCATGTCGGAGGCGCGGAGTGCGAAGACCAGCGGCGTGCCGAGGGTGTTGGTCGGCACGCGATAGACCGTCTCGAACGGGAAGTTGCCGTCGATGGCGATGCGCTGGTTGTTCACGAAGAACTCCACCTGCCGCACCTGCACGTCGTCCTGCACCGGTGCTTGGAGCAGAACCAAACTACCGACGGTGATCTGGTTTTCCGGAACCGTCTGGATTTCGAGCACCTGGACGTCATCCAGAAGGACGCTCGTATCGGTTCCGGGGTCCCCCGATTTCAGGAACTCCAGTTTCATCTTCTCCGCGGTGGCCGTGAACAACCGCGAATTCATCGTGGCGTATGGGTCAACGCCACCGACACGGGCAACCCGATGGGCCTCAACCACGGTCGTGCCTCCCATTTTGACTTCCAGCACCGGAAGGGATCCCCGGCAACAGTTGCGGGCGTTCTCCCGGAACCGAACCTGATACAGTTTGCCCACCTCGAATCCGGAAACCTCCTGCTTCACCCACCCGCTGGTTGATCCGGGAACATAGGCATCCTGAATGAACGCGGCGTGGGCTCCTTCTGGAATCAGTCCGTTGTCGGCAAATGGGCTAAAGCCGGTGCCCGGATTGATCCCTGCCGCATCGCTGGCCTCCCACCCAGGGATCGGTCCATTGTCCAGGACATACCCCGGCCAGACGGTCGGCACTCCCTCTTCGAAACCCGGATTGGCCACAGTCAGGCTCCGTGCGACAACCGGATCGTCCTGCGCTACCGAAACCAACAGCGTTCCCGTCGGTCCGTTGGTCCCGGTGTCCGGCGGCAGGTAGTTGAGCACCTGCATCCCGGCGCCCTGGTCGGCCACGTAGGCGAGGCCGTTGTAAAGCGTCACGGCGCGGGCGATGCCGGGCGTCTCGAATTGCGTGAGGAACTTGTCGTTCATGTTCCCGTTGTTCAGGTCGCGGGCGTCGAAAAGGCCGACGTTGTGGGGGCCGTCGAAAGCTTGGTTGGGGCTGAAGGCGGCAATCACCCGCCCCGAACCGTTGGCCACCGTGTGCTTCCACCCGAACTGCTCGAAAGGTGCCCGGGTGTCACCGGCGGCCAGCAGGCGCGGGTTGGCCGGGTCGCTCACCGAGAAGGTGTTGAAACCTTTGGTGTGGGTCACGTAGGCGACCTCCCCGCCCACAAACAGGCGGCCACGGCCGTTGGCGGTGTTGATCCCGGCGGGAGCGGGACTGACGACCGAACCGCCGCGCTCCATGAGGCCCTTGCCGAAGGGCAGCACATGCAGGCGGTCGCCCGCGTAGGCGTAGAGCGTCAGGCCCTCGATGGCGAGGTCCTCCACCTTGCCGCCGAGGTCCAGCGTCTGGAACACCGCGCCGGTGGCGAGATCGAGCATGGACACCTTGCCCGAGGTGCTGCCGGCGAACGCAATGTCCGCTGCCGCGGCGAGGGCCTGGATGCTGCCCCCGCCCAACGCGCCCGGCCCGACCTGCCGGACGAGCTGCGGGTTGGCCGGATCGGAGAAATCAATGAGGGCCACGCCCGCGTCGCCGTCAGCCGCCACCACGCGGGTGCCAAGGCTGGCCACGGCCACGCAGTTGCCCGGCGTGTCCACCTGCCCCACGCGCAGCGGGCGGGCGGGATTGAGCGTGTTGAACAGCGTGACACCACCCTCGGCCGCCGCGACCGCCACCACGTCGTTGGCCGCGCTCACGTCCACCGCCGTGCCGGTAACGGGCAGCGAGTTGATGACGCCGGTCTGGGCCACCCGGCCGTCGAGCGGGTCGGTGCCTTGGCGGATCTCTTCGCCGTCGGGGATGCCGTCGCGGTCGGTGTCCGACACATTGCTGTCCGTGCCAATCACAGATTCAACTCTATCGGCAAGACCATCTCCATCGCTATCTGCCAACGCCGCAGCTGATTCAAACGTTCTTGCCCATAATGTTGTCTGACCGACAGCAGGAATAACTCCAGAAGACTCTCCAATTAGGTTTGCACCTGGGTAATACTCGGCCCATGACCACGCGATGTTGCGTGGGATTACTGGAACACGGATTTGTGAAAGTTGGCCAGCTCCCCTGAGCACACTACCTGCGAATCTGGCTTCCCAGAAAACAAATTCACCAGTTCCACGATATCTTCTGCCGCTTTCATGATCTTCAACTAACTCATCAAATTGCTTATCTAGGATTTCCGCGGATAGCAGCACGGCTTCGGTTGCATTATTCAGCCGATCCAGTTTTTTCAGATGGTTTCGCAACTCTTCAGTAATCTGACTGACCTCATCCTCAGATAATGAATGCAAAGCGCCTTCCCTACCAATTTTCCCGGCGGTTGGACATATCCTGTTTAATAGATTGTTCAATGACCGTTCCAGCTCTCCGATTAAAAAATCCCCGATAGCTTTAATCAACTCCTCGCCTTGCTTAACAAATATGTTTGCGGCAGCGAAATAGGTCCTTGCTATCGTGAGTCCCTTACAGACAAGGAACCTAAATATTGTCGGCTCACAAGGCGTCCCATCTTCTTGAGTGAATTTCCCGCATCGCTTAGCACCTGCATCTAAAAGCCGCGTCAAGCATGATATAGCCGCTTCAGCTTTCGAGACAGGACTGTAGCTCTCTGCACATTTCACTGCTACTTGTAGTATGTCTTTGAGTCGTTCGATTCCACCGATCGAAGCTCTGGCCCAATCACAAGCGCTCGCATCTTTCTTATCGAGCGCTTCGATTAGAGTGCGAATCAGGTTGGCTATCGATTTGGTCAACCCAAGCATCTCCACGAGGCAAGCGAGACCTTTTTTGATGCCTGCAAAGTCTTTGGCGCATCCAATTGCTGTGTCTGACAAGTCCCACCAATCATCAAATGTCATTGGAGGAGGAGCAGGACAACAAGTTGGACAATCAAACCAGCCATGCCACCCCGGCTGTCGTATCCCGCTGCCGGGGTCAGAATCGAGAAACCGTCCATCTGCGGATACCGTCATGGTTCCCTGCGGCTCCCAGCGGCCGGTATCATGCACAAAACTCCACAAGGTGGTGGTTTCGCCCGGCTGCAACACCAACCCCGTTGTTGCGTCCGGCAGATTCGGAAACCTCACTGGGACGGGCCGGTCAAAATTCTGCGGCCCGTCCGTCTGCACCGTGATGACGAGGGGGAAGTTCAGTCCCGGCGGCAGCGGTTCGGGCAGCCGGTCCGGCGGCACCGCCGCAATGCCCACGCGGCCACCCCGCGCGCCGTTCTCGCTGAGTAGCGAGTTCGCCGGCACCGTGATGGAGACACCCGCCAGGTCCGGGTTCGCGATCAGCGCCTCCGGGGCAAAGGTGATCCGGGTGTCTTCCGTGGCGCTCACCGCTTGCAGCGCGGCGCCCGGCACCCGCGGCAGGAAGATTTCACCGGTGCCGTTGGCCAGGTTGTCCGCGCGGCCCGCCTCCGCGTCCCACGCCTTGCCCACGAACGGGTAGTAGGCCCCGCTGGGCCACTCGCTGCCCTCGGCCGTGCGCCCGTCCACATGCACGAAGAAACGGCCGGAGGGACAGGGTTCGAGGCGGAAGTTGCCCTGGGCATCGGTGGTGGTGCGCTGGGTTTCCTCCGCGCCGTCCACCGTGATGGTGACGCCCTGGAGCGGGCGGTTGAGGAAGTTGGTCGTGCCCGCACCCGACACCGGTTCGGAGGCAAACACCCGCCCGCTGATCGCCGTCCGGGCCACCGCCACGGTCGCCAGCGTGTCGAAGTCGAATTCCGCGATGCCGCCGGGCTGGCCGTCGCCGTCGGCATCCACCGCGCGGCCCAGGCAGTCGAAAATTCCCGTGCCATTGAAGGTCACCCGCACACGGCTGCTGGCGGGCAGGTTCTCCAGATAGAACAGCGTGGCGGTGCGCCGGTCGGTGGAAAGCTCGATGCGGGACAGCACGCGGCGTCCGTTGGCCACGGCATTAAACCGGTCGAGGCTCACAGTGGCGTCGTCGCGCAGCGGGCAGGTAAACCGGAGCACGGTCTCGCGGGTCACCGCCACGCCGGTTTCGCCCGCCGTCGGGGAGCTGGCGAAGGTGGTCAGCGGTTCGGTGTCCAGCGGCGTGACCTTGACGAGCGTGGGCACGCCATTGGTGGCGGCGACACCCTGGGTATCCACCGCGCGGGCAGTGATGACGTATTCCCCGGCCGGCACGGCATCCCAGTTGAAGCGGTAGGGTGGCGCCGTGACGGTGCCGATGACGTTGGTGCCCGCCAGAAACTCGACCCGGGCGATGGCGGCGTTGGTGCTGCGGGCCTCCGCATGGAGCTTCACATAACCCGGCGCCGCATAGGCGACGCTGCCGAGGGGTTCGGTCAGGGTCACCGTGGGCGGTATGTCCACCGGCAGGGCGAAAACCGTGAACGTATTCGTGGCGAAGTCCTGCCCGTCGCCGACACGCACAGCGACGACATTGGTGCTGGGGAACTGGGCCGGTCGAGGAGCCCAGGACACCCGCCCGGCTGGAGTCACAGTCAGGTCGGCGGGCCCGTTCACCAAGCTGAAGGTCAGGGCTTGGACCGGTTCGTCGGCGTCGGTGGCGGTCAACGTCAGGTCCAATGGGGTCAGTTGGTCAATGGTCCGGTTGGCAACGGGCGCCAACACCGGCGCGGTGTTCACCTCCGTGACGATCACGGTGAAGGCATTCGTAACGGTCCGTTGGCCGTCAGTGACGACGACCCGCACCTCGTTGGTGGAGGGCCCCTGGCGTTCGTCCGGGAGCCAAGCGAAAACCCCGTTGGTCACGCCCGACCCAGCCGGTCCAGCGACCCAGGCGACCGAAAGGTTTTGGGTTGGTAGGTCTGGGTCAGTGGCGGCCAGCGGCAGGGCGAAGGATGACAGCTCGGGAATGGATTGATTGGTCAGTCCCAAGAATGTTGGCAGCTCATTGACTTCGCGCACCGCCACGTTGAACCGGTTGGTCACGCTCAGCAGTCCGTCCGTCACCGACACCCGCACCGCGACGTTCGTCGGGCCCTGGGCCTCGGTGGGCATCCAGCTCAGGGCGCCGCCAGACGTCACGGCGACGCCCTCGGGACCGCTGACCAGGCCATAGGTCAGCATCTGCCGCGGCTCGTCGGCGTCCGTTGCGTTCAGGGCCAAGGCCAGCGGCGTGAGTTCGTCCACCGCGCGGTCCGGGATCGCCGCCAGCACGGGCGCCACGTTCACCTCCCGCACGGCGACCGTGAACTGATTGGTCACGCTCAACAGTCCGTCCGTCACCGATACCCGCACCGCGACGTTCGTCGGGCCCTGGGCCTCGGTGGGTGTCCAGCTCAGGGCGCCGCCTGCGGTCACGCTCAAGCCCGCGGGACCGCTGACCAGACCATAGGTCAGCGTCTGCCGCGGCTCGTCGGCATCGGTCGCGCTCAGGCTCAGGCTCAGCGGCTTCTCCTCGTCCACCGCCTCGTCCGGGATCGCGGCGAATTCCGGAGCCCGGTTGGCGACGATCACCCGGATGCTCACCGGCGCCGAGGTGACGCTGGCCCCGTCGGAGTCAAGGGCGACCGCGGTCAGTTCGTTGGTGCCCAACGGCGCATTGGTCCAGCCAAAGGCGAAGGGGACGTTGGTGAGGCTGGCCAGCAGGTTGGTCCGGTTGAAAAAGATCCGGACCGATTCCACCGGGCCTTCGGAGTCGCTCGCCGCGACCATCACCTCGATGGCGACCGGCAAGGCGTGGAGCGAGTTGGTTTCCGGAGCGGTGATCGCCACGTTGGGGAGCGCATTGGGAAACCGGATTCGGACGGTGACCGGGCTTGAGGTGGCGCGGGCGCCGAATTGATCGGTGGCCCGGGCGGTGAGCCGATTGGTGCCCACGGGCGCGTTGGTCCAGGAGAAGGCGAAGGGAGCGTTGGTCCGCGTCGCGAGGAGGATGTCGCCGGCCAGAAAGTCCACCGAGGAAAGCGGTCCCTCGGCGTCCGAGGCTTCCGCGACAAGGTCGAATGGTCCGGGCAAAAAGAGCACGGCCAGATCGTTGGGTGCCACCAGCCGGACGGCCGGAGGAACGTTGGGCGTCCCGGGGTCGGTGCCCAGCAGGTATTCCTCCCGGTTGGTCTTACCGTCCCCGTCGGGATCCAGACTCGCATCGGCAACCAATGGTTTGCAGGCCGTGGGGTGCCGCAGTTCAAAGACGTCATCCATGCCGTCGCCGTCCGTGTCGCGCGGCGTGGCGATGGGCACCTGCTCAATGCGGTAAAAGGCCGTATCGGGTCGGGGAACCGGGTCCGTCAGGGTCACTTCAGCGCCGGCGCCGAGCCGCATGTCCCGGGGCAGGATGATTTGCTGAACCTGCTCACCCCGATAGAGCACGTAGTAGGCGTCCAAGCTGGCCGGCACCCGGATTTGAACCGGCTGGTCCGGCCGCACCTGGATGTCACGAATAACCAAGTCGGCGGCCTGGGTGGTAAGGCATCCAATGAGGGCCAAGCTCGCCAGAAAACATCCCATCCAGTCCAAGCGGTTAAAGAACAGACTGGGGCTGCGGTTTCTCATGAAAGTGCAGGGGTTGCCGGAACCAGACTGGGATCGAAGGAAAGGGGCATGAATAGAAGTCACACGGATACTAACACTGGCAGTCAATCCTCCCCTTTTGCGTAGCCCCAATGCCTTGGCCCAGCAGCCGGGCGACGGCCGCCGGACGGGTGCGCACGCCGAGCTTGGCAAAAATGGCCCGCGCGTGTCCGCGCACGGTGTCGTGTTTCAACCCGAGCCGCGCGGCGATCTGGGCGTAGGTATCGTCCTCACCCAGCCACGCGGCGACCTCCGCTTCGCGCGGGCTCAGGCGCGGAGGCTGGGTCCGGTGGTTTGGGTCAGGCGGCTTCGCGGCCATTCACCGGCATACACTCATTCACCGGCGGGACATTGCCGGAAATCGCCGAAAAAATGTCCGGCCACCGCCGGGACACCGCCCGGCTGGTTGTCATCGAGGGGACAACCGCGCCGCACGCTGGCGGAGAAAATCCGCTTCCGGCTGGCCCCGGGGCTGGGGTTCATCGACCGCCGTGGCAGTCGCGAGCCGGTTCAGCACGTCGGCATTTTCCGGGGCGAGCCAGGCCGCCCGCCGCAAGGAGGGAAGGCGCCCGTCGCGCAACAGGGCGCGGAGCAAAGCTTCCCGATCCCAACCGACCGGCAGGGGACAACTCGCGTCCCAAAGGGTGCCGGTGGGGCCGACATCGCCGGAGCCAATGCGGATTCCGTCGGGGGCAAAGGCGGCGTGCCGGATACCAGCCGGCCCACGCCAGAAGTCGCTTAGCGGCTCGCCGGTGTGGGCGTCCCAGAGCCGGGCGCTGCCGCTGGCATCCACGGTCAACAGGCGCAAGCCGTCGGCACTGACTGAAGCGGTCGTGAGTGGTTCGGGATGCTCGCTGGTCTTGGCGATGACGGTCAGATCTCGAACATCCCAGATTTCGGCCCAGCGCTCACTGGACAAGGCGATCAGTCGGGAGCCGTCCGGGCTCAACTGAAGCCCGGTCAGTTCACCCGAGAAATGATTGGTCGCCACCGAGGAACCGTCGGCAGTCCGAAACAGGCGGGTGACGGAACTCCTGCGACTTCGGACGTGGGCCGCATACACCAGCGAATCGCCGGCCGCGAAACCAGCGACCACAAAGCGCGCGTCGGCGCTCCAAGTCTGCAATGGCTGTTGAGTCGCGAGATCCCAGAGTCGGACCGTGCGGTCGGCTGAGGCCGTCAGCAGCCGACTGGCGGTCTCGTCAAACTGAAGGGCAGTGACCGCCCCGTCATGTCGGGTCTGGAACGGCCGGCGGAATTGACGCTCGGTGAAGGCCCGCACATCCACCTCGCCGGCCGCGGAGCCCAGCGCCCAGTGATGGCCCTCGCGGCTGTAGGCGACCCGGGTGACGTTGGTGCTCATTTGGTCGCTGATGCCTTCGCGATAGATGGGATCAACGAGGGCGATTTTCCAGCGCCCGGATTCCTCGACGGTCAGCAGAATGGGCTCACCGGGCTGGAAGACGTGGAAGCTGACCCGATTCGAGAGCAGAAGGCTGCCAGTCAACGGACGCCACGGATCAAGGGCTGCAATTCGCACCCGGCGTTCCGAACCGCCAATGGCCATCAAGCCCTTCACATCTGAGAACGACACAAATCGGCCCGAGCCCGCCCGGCTGGGAGTGTTGAGGACATGAAGCGCGGTCGGGTTGGCCCGCGGCCACCCCGAAACCAACGCCCGGGTCTGGCTCCGGTTCAACACCGGCAACAAAAGGGCCGCGAGCAAACTGCCCAGCACCGACGCGGCCGCGACGGCCACGGGCCAAGGTTTCCGGGCGGTGCGCCACGCGCGTTCGGCCAGGGACATCGGCCGGGCGTGAATCGGTTCGCCGGCGAGGAAACGGCCGAGTTCCGCCGCGAGTTCGGCAGCGCCGGGGTAACGGCGGCCGGGTTCCCGGTGCATGGCCCGCTGGCAAATCGTTCGCAGGTCACGATGCACGCGCTCCCAACCGGTATGCCAGTCGGGTTCCCGGGTCATCACATGGTGAAGAATCTCCGCCGTGGTCGCACCGTCGAAAGGCGGCCGCCCAGTGAGCGTGTGAAACAGGGTCGCACCCAGCCCGTAAACATCCGCGGCGGACCCCACGACACCGCGACGAGAATCCACCTGTTCCGGGGCCATGTAGGCGGGCGTGCCCAACTGTTCGCCCGTCAGGGTCAAGTCGCGCCCTGCCGTCAGGTCCTTGGCCAGGCCGAAGTCGGTCACCCGCACCCGGCCCGCCGCATCGCGGAGCAGGTTTGAAGGTTTGAGATCCCGGTGAATGAGTCCTTGGGAGTGGCCCGCGGCGAGGGCTTCGGCGGCTTCCTTTACCGCCTGGGCCGCCATGCGCGGCTCCAGCGGACCGGCTTGGAGCAACTGTGCCACGGTTGGCCCCGCAATCAGTTCCAACACCAGGAACGGGCGACCTTCGTGCTGCCCGGCCTGGAACAGTTTCACGATTCCGGGATGCTCCAGTTTGGCCAGGGCCGCCACCTCTTGCGCGAAACGCGCATCCGAATGTCCGCGCCGTAGGAGCTTCACAGCCACCTCCCGCCCGGTGCTCAGTTGCCGCGCCCACCAGACTTCCCCCATACCGCCTTCGCCCAACCGTTCGAGCAGCACATAGTCCTCACCAACCAGGCGGAATTCCTCGGGCAATGGTGCCGAAAGCGGCAACGCCCCGAGCGGACTGCCCTCCCGCGCCTGGGCCAACTCCTCGAAGGTCATGGCGTTCCAACCGAATTGAGGATCGCAAGCAGGTGGTCGCGTTCCTCTCGCCAGCGGGTGGGATCGGCCACTGTCTGGCGGATTTCATCGTGCAGCAGCCAGCCGTAGCGTTCGCGCAACCGGTGAAGGGCGACTGCCACGGCGTTGGGCGACTTGCCCAGACGCTGCCCCAATTCGGCCTGACCGGGCAGGTCAGTAGCCCCGTCCAGTTGGGCTTCGAGATGGGAACACAGTTCAAGAAAACCGCCCGCCTCCGCTTCGGACCGCAGCCGGGCGCGGGCCAGTTCCAAAATCTGCCGCGCCCATTCCCGGTCCAGCGCAACGTCAGGACCGGGCGCTTCCGAAGTTGGTTCGGTCGCCTCCGCCCCGATGACTTCATGGTGGCTGTGGCGGACCGAACGCCGCCACGCCGTGCGCTGGTAGTTGCGCAGGCATTGCCGGATGAAGTCGCGGAAACGTCCGCCGTCCCGTTCCAAATTGGCCAGAAACTGTGGGCGCAAAAACTTCTCGGTGAAGAAGCCTTGGACCAGTTCATCCACGTCCATTTCCGGCCCAGCGGTCTTCTGGAAGCTCCGGCGGATGGCTGGCTCGTAACGCTCACATAGCCGTTGCACGGCGGCGAAGCGTTCGTCCGCGGAATTCTGCCGGGCCCGCAGGATCGTGCTCCACGCAGTCTCGGGAAAACCGAAGCCGTCCTGCGCCGGGGCGGTTGCTGGCTGAGTTGAGTTCACAAATCAGGATGGCCGGCGGGATCTTGCTGCACTCCGAAGAGATTGCCTAGTTCAAGTGGCTCCGACCCGCGTGCGCCTTTGGGCTTTCACCCGAAGACGGCCGGTTTCACGGTCCGTCCGCACATGAAAACCCTCCGTCTCGGGCGCAGCGCCCTCGTCGCCTCCCGCTTGGCCTACGGCTGCTGGCGCCTCGCCGGCTCCGAAGGCCAGCCGCCGGAACCCACCAGCGCCGTCGGCATCCGCGCGGTCCACGCCGCGGCCGACGCGGGTTACACGATGTTCGACTTGGCCGACATCTACGGCGGCGGGCGCTGCGAGGAGATCTTCGGCGAGGCGCTGCGGGCGGCCCCGGAGCTTCGCGCGCGCATCCTGATTGCCAGCAAGTGCGGCATCCGGCGGGCCGGGGAACCCGCGGGCACGCCGGTCCGCTATGATTTCACCACCGAATACATCGTGACCAGCGTCGAGGGCTCGCTGCGCCGACTGGGCATCGAAACCCTCGACCTGCTGATGCTGCACCGGCCCGATTACCTCATGGATCCCCACGCCGTGGCCGGCGCCTTTGTCCAACTGCGCGACGCCGGCAAGGTGCGCGAGTTCGGCGTGAGTAATTTCCGTCCCAGCCAGGTGACAGCCCTGCAACGGCTGTGCCCGCTGCCCTTGGCCGTCAATCAGGTCGAACTCAGCCTGCTTCAGCTCGCCGCGCTGGAAGACGGCACGCTGGACCAGTGCCTCGCGGAGACGATCACGCCCATGGCGTGGAGCCCGCTCGCCGGCGGCCTGCTGGGCTCCCACGTTCACGGCTTGCTGCCGGGCCAGCGCGGCTACGAGCCGACGCGGGTCAACACCATGCTGGACCGTCTCGCCGGAGCCCTCGGCGCAACCCGGGAAGCCGTCGCCCTCGCTTGGCTGCTGCGGCATCCGGCCGGCATCCAACCCGTCGTCGGTTCGACCGATCCGGCCCGTATCCGCGCCGCCGCGGCGGCCGATGCGCTGAACCTGTCCCACGCGGACTGGTATCACCTCGTGACCGCGGCGCGAACGACCCCGTTGCCCTGAGCGCGCGCCGTATTCGGCTCACTTTGCGGCTTCGACCCGCGTCTTCAAGTTGGCCAATCCCTAGGCGAAATCCGGGCCCATCATGCGATCCATGAACAGGCCAAACCAGCGGCCGATCGGACTGGCCCCAAGATCGCCGTCGTTGGTCCAGGTGACCTTCATCGCGGAGCCATCGGGCACCAAGCTGATCGTGCCGGTGGACAGATACTGGCCGTTCTCGAAGTCGAGGTGGTAACCGATGCTCTTGCCCGGGTCCAAGGCGGTGAACGTGATCGCGCCGTTGCCACTCGACTTCCCCGCCCACGAATAGCCGGCCCCGACCCCGGTGTCAGTGTCACCGAACTTCATGGTCATGTCGGGATACTTGTTGGTGGTCCAGGCAATCCACTCCGGCCAGCGACGGAAGGTGGAGATGAACGGGTAAACTTTGTCGGCCGGGGCATTGATCACCGCCGAACGCTCGACGTGGTAGGTCTTGGGCAGAAACAGGCCGATTATGACGAGCAAGGCGATGACGCCCGCGATGACCACGAGTGTTTTCTTGAGGGCTTTCATTGGAGGGTTGCGCCATCAGACGCGAGACCAGCACCGACCGGCAAGCGACATTCGGGACCCCTTCCGAAATTCCCCAATCCGCGGGAGGACCAAGATTTTCCCACGGCCTTCGCCGGCCCTGGAGGACCACTGGCGAGGCGGACGGCAGATTAGCCTTCCCTGAGGGACCCAATCCGCGCATTAAGGGGCCGGCGAACGTGGGGGGGCTTCGCCTCCCTTTGCGTCATGAAACAACTCGCCGGCCGGACCGCTATTCTTACGGGCGCCAGTGGGGGCCTCGGGTCCCACTTGGTCCACGCCCTCGCCTCGGAGCAGATCAACCTCCTGCTCGTGGCCTATCCCGGGGTGGAACTCCCGCGCGTGCAGGCCGTCGCCGCGAAGGAAACGGTGCGCGCCGAAGTCCTGGTCGCCGACCTGCGGGTCGCCGCCGAACGGACACGGGTCATCGAAAGCGCGCTCCGCCACTTCGGCCAGGTGGACCTGCTCATCAACAACGCCGGCGTGGAGTATTCGTGGGCCTACCACGAACTGACCGCGTCGCAGATCGCGGAGGTGATCGCCGTCAACCTGGAGGCGCCCATGCTGTTGTCCTGGCAATTGCTCCCGCACCTCCTGGAACGTGGCACCGGCCACATCTTGAACATTTCTTCGCTGGCCGGCAAAGCGGGGCCGGGCTTCCAGGAGCCCTACGCCGCGACCAAGGCCGGGCTGGTCGGTTTCACCCAGTCGCTGCGGGCAAGCTACCGGGGCACGGGCGTCAGCGCCTCGGTGGTGACCCCCGGCTTCATCGAGGCCGGCATCTACACCCGGCTGAAGGAAACCACCGGTCACGCCGCCCCGGCGTTGCTGGGCGCCTGCCCGCCGGAACGCGTCTGCCAGGCGGTGATCCGGGCCATCCGCGAGGATTGCCCCGAACTCATCGTTAACCGTTACCCTGTGCGGCCGATACTGGCGCTGTCCGCGCTCTTTCCCAGATTCGGGGAATGGTTCAACCGCTCCATCGGCGTGACCGATTTTTTCCGCCGGGCCGCGGAACTGAACCGTCGTCCATGACCCCGGCTGACGCCCCGTCTCCCCTCCTTTCGCTTCACTACCACACATGAAGATCCACCCCACTCCTCATCACCTCTGCCGGCGTTTCACCGCCGCCACCACCGCCCTGGCCTGCACGTTGCCCGCCTTGGGCACCGGCTTCCGGCTGCCCGACCAGGATGCCTTTGCCACCGCCCGGGGCGAGGCCTTTGCGGCCACGGCCGACAATGCGTCCGCCATCTTCTACAATCCGGCGGGCATCACCCAACTGGAAGGGCAGCAATTTCGCGGCGGCGTCTTCGGCATCAAGACGGACAGCGACTACACCGCGCCCGGCGGCCAGGAATACGACAACCGCAACGACCTGCATGCGGTCCCGCAACTGTTCTACACCTACAAGTCCGAATCCCTGCCCTTGGCCTACGGCCTGGGCCTCTATTCGCCGTTCGGGCTGAGCAACGAATGGCCGGAGGACACAGGCTTCCGCACCGTCGGCATCCGTGGCCGCCTGAGCTACTTCACGATCAATCCGGTCATCGCCTGGGAAATCACGCCCAGCCTGTCGATTGCGGCGGGGCCGATGGTGAACTTCGTCGATACCGCCCTGCGCCAAGGCTTCGCGACGCCCGCGGCCGGACTGGGCGACCAATTGAGGTTCGAGGGCAACGGCTGGTCGGCGGGTTTCAACGCCGGGCTGATGTGGAAGATCAATCCCCAGTTCCAGTTCGGGCTCAACTACCGAAGCGCCACCACCGTGGAACTCAAGGGGGACACGACTTGGAACTTGTTGGGGCTGAATCCGACGGCGAGCTCCGAGTGGAAGTTCCCGCAGAATATCGTCGCGGGACTTTCGTTCCGCCCCACGCCCGCCTGGAACCTGGAGTTCAACGTGGATTGGACCGACTGGAACCGGCTCAACACCTTCGTCATCCAGCAACAGGCGGTCCCCGGCCTGCCGGCCAACCCGTTGCCGCTGCCGTTCCATTGGGAATCCAGCTTCTACTACGAATTCGGCGCGACCCGCTACCTGGACAATGGCTGGACGGTGAGCGGCGGCTACATCTACAACGAAAACTCGGTGCCGGACGTGACCTACAACCCGCTGGTGGCCGACTTGGACCGGCACTTCTGGAGCGTGGGTGTCGGTCACCGCGGCGAGCGGCTGGACTTCGACGTGGCCTACCAGTTCGGCTATGGGCCGACCCGGACGGTGGCCGGCAGCCTCGTTTCCCCGCTCGGCCAATCCGCCGACGGCCGCTACGAGTTCATCAGCCACGCGATCTTCATCACGGTGGGCTGCCGCTTCTAGCGGCCACACACCCGCCGGACTCACGGAACCGAGCCTGAGGCGGCCGGACTTCCCGCTTGGGATTGTCCGGCCGGCCCCTTAGGTTCGCCCTCGTGTCGGCTGTCGGGAGTTCGCCATTTCTCCCGCCGGCCAAGCCCGGTCGGGTCCACACCAGCACCGTGATCGAACGCGATACCATCATCAGTTGCCGCAACAGCCAGGGGGCTGAGATTCAGGCGACCCCGGTCCGCCTCAATCGCTTCGCCGCGGTCTTCGAAGTCTACAATCCCTACAGCATCCTCCAGCTGTCCGAGGTCCTGCTGGATTTCCGGATCAGCATCGGCGAACGGCTCGTCTATTCCGGCCGCGCGGTCGTCAGCAACCTCGTCAACGCCGGCATCATGCTCGTGTGCGAGGCGGCGCTGGAGGAGTCGTGGCTAGACGTCGACCTGTTCTCGCCGCTCACGGAGCCGGACCAATTGCGGAACGAACTCTCCGGCTTCATGCGGGAGGCGGCCAAAATCCACGCCGTCAGCCCCGAGTTCAAGATCGTGGTCGCCGACATGCACAGCATGTTCACCGACCTCCGCCGCTGGCTGGAACAGGTCGAACTGGGCCTGCGTTCCCTGCCGACGAACGACCTCCTGCGCCGGGAGCAGGAAATCATCACGGAAATCGGCCCGCCGGTCGGGCCGGCCTTCAATGAGCTGTTCGTGCGGTTCGAGACCATCGCCGGCGCGGTGGACATCTCGGCCCACGCGATGCACCGCACCTACATGCGGCGGCTGCTGCACCCGCTGGTGCTCTGCGCGCCGTTCGCCTACCGCACCTTCCAGAAGCCACTGGGCTACGCCGGCGACTATTTGATGGTGAACATGATCCTGTCGCGGGCGCTGGAAGGCGGCTCGCTGTTCGCCAAGGCAGTCCACGCCTGGTTTCTCACCCAGGCCCCGGCCGAGGCGCATCGCAACCGCATCGCTTACCTCCGCCGGCAAATCGTGGCCGAAACCACGCGGGCCGTCGCCGCGGGCCGTCGCCTGCGGATCTTCAACCTCGGCTGCGGCCCGGCCGGCGAGGTGCAGCAATGCCTGGCAGAGGAGCCGGTGTGCGACGCCGCGGACTTCACGCTGGTGGATTTCAACGACGAGACCCTGGAGTTCAGCCAGGAGAAGCTGACCGCCCTGAAGCAGCAGCACCAACGGGCCACCGGGCTCACGTTCCAGCGCAAGTCGGTCCACCAGATCCTCAAGGAGTCGGCCCGCATCGACCCGTCGGCCCCGCAATACGACCTCGTCTACTGTGCCGGCCTGTTTGACTACCTGTCCGATCGGATCTGCCAGCGGCTGGTCAACATCTTCTACGACATGCTGGCCCCGGGCGGCCTGCTGATCGTCACCAACGTGGATTCGTGCAACCCGGCCCGGAACGGCATGGAGTTCCTGCTCGAATGGCATCTGATCCACCGGGACCGGGAACAGCTGAAACGCCTGCACCCGCTCGCGGCGCCGCCCGGGGCGGTCACCACCCAAGCCGACGTCACCGGCGTCAACATCTACCTTGAAGTCCGCAAGCCAGGAATCGCCTGACGACCTGCTGGCCCGCGATCCGGGGCTCCGCGACGCCTTCGCCGCGGACGAACAGGTCCAGCGGGTGCGCATGGGCAAGGTGGGCGCGCTGCTCATCGCGGTGCTCATGCCGGCCGGCGTGTCGCTAGATTTCCTAGTCTACGGCAGTGATGGCAAAGTCGGGGAATTCCTCATCCTGCGGCTCATCAGTTCGGCGCTCGCGCTGGGCCTCTGGGCGGTGCTCCGCGTGCCGCGCGGGGAACGCTACGCGCGGATCATCGGCCCCACCCTGGCGCTGATCCCGTCCGCGTTCATCGCGGTCATGATCGCCAAGACCGACGGCTGGGATTCCCCCTACTACGCCGGGCTGAACCTCGTGCTCCTGGCCGTGAACGTGGTGGTCCACTGGAACCTGGTGGAATCCCTCGTGGTCAGCGGCCTGATCGTCGCGTTCTACGTGATTGCCTGCGTCGTCCACGGCGGCGCGTTCCGGGCGGGCGACGGTTTCAACAACCTCTACTTCCTGACCCTGACCGGCATCATCGTGGTGACCGGCAACGTGTTCTTCAATCGCCTGCGCCGCCGGGAATTCATCGCGCGGGAGGAGTTGAAGCTGAGCGAGCAACGGCTCGCCGAAACCAACCGCAGCCTCCAGTCCAGCCAGCACAAGCTCGAAAGCTCGAACCTCGAGCTGAAGCTCCGCGAGCAGGACCTCGAACAGACCAACAACCGGCTCCGGGAACTCGACGAGTCCAAGGGCCGCTTCTTCGCCAACATCAGCCACGAGCTCCGGACGCCGCTCACCCTGCTGATCGCCCCGCTGGAAACCTTCCGCGGCAGCCACGCCTCGCTGGCCGAACCGGCCGTCCGCGAGCACCTCGACACGATGCACAGCAACGGCATGCGCCTGCTGAAGCTGATCAACGACCTGCTCGAACTCGTCCGCCTGGACTCCGGCACCCTCAAGCTGCAACCCGCGCCGGTGCCCGCCGCGGACTTCCTCAGGGGCCTGCTCCGGGCCCTGCGGGGCGTCGCCGACGAGAAGGGGCTGCGTCTTCAATGTCAGGTGGCCGACGACGTGGCGCATCTGCTGGGCGACGCCGACAAGCTGGAGAAGGTGTTCCTGAACCTGCTCTTCAACGCGGTGAAGTTCACCCCGGCCGGCGGCGAGGTGGCCATCCACGCGCACCGCGAGGGCGCCCTCGCCGTCATCGCCGTGCGGGACACCGGCATGGGCATCAACCCGCAGCAGTTGCCGTTCATCTTCGACCGCTTCTGGCAGGCCGATTCCTCCACCCAGCGCAAGTTCCAGGGCGCCGGCATCGGCTTGTCGCTGGTGAAGGAGCTGGTGGAGGCCCACGGCGGGTCCGTCGGCGCGGAAAGCACCTTGGGCCGGGGCACCACCATGATCGTGCGCCTGCCCCTGGCCACGTCGGCCGAGGTCGCCGCGGTGGCGGAATCCAAGGCCGTGGCCGCCACCGACGCCGCCGCCACCGCCCAGCCCGCGGAACCCAAGGATGCCTGGTTGGAAGGCCTCTACCGGCGCGCCGAAATGTTCTCCGGCATCGCCCCGCTGAAGGATTCGCTGCGCCCTTGGACTCCCGCGGCCGGCAACCGCCGGCGTCCGAAGCTGCTGCTCGCCGACGACGAACCGGACATGCTGCGCTTCCTGAAGAGCCAGCTCGCCGAGGACTACGAGGTCATCGAGGCGGTGGACGGCAACCAGGCGCTCAGCCTCGCCACCCAGATGCTGCCGGAGATCATGGTCTGTGACATGATGATGCCGGGACGCGACGGCCTCAGCGTCTGCCGCGAGCTGCGGAAGCAGGCCGCCACCCGGTCCCAGCCGTTCTTGATGCTGACCGCGCGGGCGGACGAGGAAACGAAGCTCCAAGCCCTCGCCGCGGGCGCCAGCGACTTCCTGCCCAAGCCCTTTTCGTCCCAGGAACTCCGGCTGCGGCTGAAGAACCTGGTGGACTCCCACCAGCTCCAGAAGGAACTGAGCTGGCAGAACCGCCGCCTCGAAACCGCCCTCGAACAGCTCAAGGAAACCGAGACGCAGCTCGTCCAGACGGAGAAGCTGGCCTCCCTCGGGCGGCTGTGCGCCGGCATCATCCACGAGATCAACAACCCGCTGAATTACGCCCTCGGCGCGATGGTGCTGATCCGCCGGGCCGCCCCCCAGCTCCCCGCCGACGAACAGGCGGACTTCAAGGAATCCGTCGCGGATGCCGAGGACGGCTTGAAGCGGGTTTCCAACATCGTGGCCGATCTTCGCTCCTTCACCCACAGCCACGGCGGCCCGGTCGAGGCGATTTCAGCCCGGGAAACGCTCAACCGCCTGCCCCGGCTTTTCGCGGCGGAGCTCAACGAGCGGGTCAAGTTGTCACTGGATGTGCCCGATGGCCTCTCCGTGCGGGCCAACGCCAACCAGTTGCTCCAGGTGCTGATCAACCTGATCCAAAACTCGCTCGACGCCCTCAAGGCACGCCCGGCCGACGCGCCGCCGGGCGAGGTCCGGGTGCGGGCCGGCCTCGCGGGCGCCGTGCCCTTCATCTCGGTCCGCGACAACGGCCCCGGCATCCCGGCCGACCTCCTGTCACGGATCTTCGACCCCTTCTTCACCACCAAGGCGGTCGGGTCCGGCATGGGCCTCGGGCTGAGCATCTGCTACCGCATCATGGAGGAATCCGGCGGGCGGATCCGCGTGAACAGCCGGCCGGGCGAATTCTGCGAGTTTGTTTTGGAGTTTGCCGCGGATTCCCAAGTGTAGAACCCTCGAAACCAGTTCAAATGGAACCCACCTACGACTACAAACGCTTCGCCGTCCTCTACGTGGACGACGAGGAGAAGTCGCTGCGGAACGTGACCAAGATCCTGGCCCCGAACCTCCGGCTGCTCACCGCGCCGAGCGGCGAGGAGGGCCTCCGCCTGCTCCGGGAGCACCAGGACGAGCTGGGGGTGATCATCTCCGACCAACGCATGCCCGGCATGCAGGGCGTCCAGTTGCTGGAACAGGCCCGCAAGCTCCAGCCCCGCATCATCCGGATGCTGGCCACGGCCTACACGGACATGGACGCCGCGGTCGCCGCCATCAACAGCGGCGCCATCTACAAATACGTTTCCAAGCCGTTCGACTTCGACTCGCTCGAGATCACCATCAAGCGGGCGCTCGAATTCTTCCTGCTCCAGCGCGAACGCGACGCGCTGCTCCGCGAGAAACTTTCGGTCCTCCACAAGATGGTCATCACCGACCGGGTGCTCGGCCTCGGCGTGATGGCTTCGGGCCTCAGCCACAACCTCCGCAATTCGATGGCCGCGGTGCGCACGTTCCTCGAGCTCACGCCCGAGATGCTGCACCGCGAGCGGCTGGACCTCGACCGGCTCCAGCACCCCAGCTTCTGGCACGACTTCCACAGCAAGGTGCAGGGTCGCCTCAAGGCCGTCATCGAGGTGCTCGACGGCGTCACGCAGTTCACGGAACCGCCGGCCCCCCTGCCCCGCCATGAGGTCGATGCCGCGGCGTTGCTGGGCACGGCCCTCGATGGGCTCCGGGACGCATTCCGGGCCAAGGGAATCACCGTCATCAACCGGGTGCCAGCGGGGCTGCCCAAGCTGAAGGTCGACGGCGAGCGATTCCCCCGGATGTTCGAACTGCTGCTGCGCGAGGAACTGAACAACCTCCAGTCCGGGCACATCCTCGAACTCGATGCCCGCTCCGTGGACGCCTCGGCCACCGCCCCGGCCGAACTGGAACTGTCCCTGAGCGACAATGGCCCCGGCCTGCCCGAGGAGGCCCTCCGGTCGGTGTTCGACCCGTTCTTCACCCGCACCGACCAACCCAATGACTTCGGCATCGGCCTGATGGCGTCGTTCTTCATCGTGCACCACCACGGCGGCCGGATCGAAGTCCAGGCTCGCCCTGAGGGGGGCCTCCGCTACAGCATCCGGCTGCCGCTCGACCGTCTGGAAGGATCCGTCACGGAGAAGGGCGGCGACTTCCTCGCCCGCCTGATGACCAACGAGCGGCTTTGGGAAAAATTGCTCTCCACGTCATGAATCCTCCAATGCAGACCGCGCCCGCGGCCGGGCGGGACCTCCGCCCGGCAGCCGGCGCCGCCGTCGCCTCTGCCCGCCGGCCCGGATTGCTGCTCGTCGAGGCCGACCCGCTGGTGCGGCAGGCCATGGAACAGATTTTCCAGAACGACTTCGCGGTCAGCGCCTGCGATTCCGGCGCCGCGGCCCTGGAATTCCTCGGCCAAGCGCGACACGACGTCGTCATCGTGGACGGACACCTGCCCGGCATGTCCGGCTGGGAGTTGGCCCAGCGTGTTCACCACCTGCAGCCCGAGGCCCAGACCATCCTGCTCGGCACCGATCCTTCGTTGGACCTGACCACCCGGACCGCGCACGACGAAATCTTTGCCGCCCTACGGAAGCCGTTTGAGGTGTCAGTTCTCCGGGAGCTGGTCCTCCAGGCCAGTGCCCGGGCCGAAGTCCGGCGCGAAGAACGGGAGCACCAGGCCCTGCTGGAGCAGCAGGCCCACCAGGCTGAGTCCTTCCGGATGGAACGGGACATCTACGCCGGCGCCCTGCACGACCTGAACGGCTCGCTCACGGTGATCAGCTCGCTGGCGGAGACGCTTTCCCTCGAACTTTCCCAGACGTTGACCGGCGTCCGGATGGCCAACCAGCAGTTCCAGGAACTGCTGCTGGACCTCAGGCACCAGAGCCTGATGGCCATCGAGATTTCCCGGCGCAGCATGCGGCTGCTCCGGCGGAACCAGGACCAGGATCGGTGCGATGCCAAGGCCGTGCTGGAGGACCTGGGCCACCTGCTGCGCTCGCACCGTTCCGCCAAGGGCCACCAGCTGCGCGTCCAACCGCCGCTTGCCCCGGTCCTGCTCCAGGCCAGCGCCGCGGACGTGTTCCGGATGATCAGCAATCTCGGCCTCAACGCGCTCCAGGCATCCGGCCGCCCCCACCGCGTGGACATCGAGTGCTGGACCGTCCGGGACGCGCTGCCGGCTGTCACGCCCACCCCCGGCGGCGGGCTCTCCTTCTGGCTGCGGGACAATTTCCTGAACCAGCCGCCGTTCGTCGCCATCGCCGTCCGGGACGACGGCCCGGGCGTTCCCGCCGACTTGGTTCCGCGGCTGTTCCGGGAAAGCCTGACCACCAAGCCCAGCGGCGAGGGCACCGGTCTGGGGTTGCCGGTCGTCTATCGCGCCGTGCTCGAAACCCGCGCCGCGCTGCACTTCACCACCGTTCCCGGCCGCGGAACCTGCGTGACGTTGTATCTGCCGGCCTGACCGCAAGCGATTGGCCGAAACGGCAAGGCCCAAAAACCGGCTGGGTTCTGGGCCTTGAAATTGGTCCGCCTTCGCGACTGAGCTTCCGCGTCAGCTTTCCGGGAACTCGAACTCCACCTTGCCCTTCTCGGCGAGCCGGAGGTGGGCGGTGAAAGGCTTGCCCGCCTTGCTGATGAACTTGGTCAGCGGGTCGGTCTTGCCCTTTGCCAGCAGCTTGCTGACCTGTTCCCGCTCGACGGGTTGTTGCAGGATGACTTTCCCGGTCTTGAACAGGCACCGCTTGGCGTCGCGCTGGCTGTGCTCACAGAGGTAGTCGGTCGGCCCCTCAAACACCTGTCCGCCGCACTTGGGGCATTTGCCGAGCGAGGTCTGCCCCGTGAAATCCACCTTGGCCGCGGGTTCGCGGGTCTTGGCGCCGGCCTTCTTTTCGCGCGGCGGAAACTCGAACTTCACCTCGCCGCCCTTGAGCGTGAGGAAGGCGTCGAACTTCCGGTTGGTGCGCTTGGAGACGAAGCCCTTCAGCACGTCGGTCTTCCCTTCCGCGAGCAGCTTGCCGACCTGCATCTTGTCGATGGGCTGCTGGAGGATCAGCACGCCGGTCTTGAAATCGCACGTCTTGCCCGGCCCGACCGCCTTCTCGCAGACGTAGTTCATGCCGTTCTCGAACACGCGCGCGGCGCACTTCGGGCACTTGCCGACCGGTTCCTTGCCGCTGAAATCCGGGGCCTGGGCGCCCTCGCCGTTTTCGCCGTCCTTGGAGTCGTTGCCGAAGTCGAACTCGCCGCGGAACTCGGCGTTCAGCTTGATCACCGCCGCAAACGGGAAGCCCTTCTGGCTGCGAAACCCTTGCAGCGGCCCGATCTGTTTGTCGCGGATCAGCGTCTCGACTTCCGCCGGCTCGAACATGCGGCCGGAGAGAATCTTCCGCATCGCGAAGTCGCACGCCTGGCACTTGAACTCGCGGTATTTCTCCTGCACCTCGCCCCCGCACTTCGGGCAGGGCACGGCAAGCACGCCGAAGTCGCCGGGAATGGTATCTTTGTCGAACTGCTTGGCCTTGGCCACGATCTCGGCGGTGAAGTGCCGGATCTCGCCCATGAACTGTTCCCGGCCGAGCTGGCCGCGCTCCATCTTCTTGAGCTGAAATTCCCAGTCGCCGGTCATCTCGGGTTTGGTCAGCTCCATCACCCCCAGTCCGTTGAGCAACTGGACGAGCATGAAGGCCTTCGCCGTCGCCACGAGTTCGCGGGCGTGCCGGTGGATGTATTCCTCGTTGATGAGCCCCTCGATGATCGCCGCGCGCGTCGCCGGCGTGCCGAGGCCGCGTTCGCTCATCGCCTCGCGCAGTTCCTCGTCGTCCACCAGCTTGCCGGCGCCTTCCATCGCGCTGAGCAGCGTGGCCTCGGTGTAGCGCGGCGGTGGTTTGGTGGTGCTGTGCTTGACCTCGATGTTCGTCGTCGCCACGCGTTCGCCCTGCGAGACCGGGGCGAGGCTCGGCGTATCGTCGTCGGTCTGGGCTTCCTTGCCGTAAACTTCCAGCCAACCCGGCTTCACGAGCACCTTGCCCACGCTCTTGAACGGCTCGTTCTCGACCCGCGTGATGCGGACGGTTTCGAGGAACTCCGCCGCCGGATAGAACACCGACAGGAACCGCCGGGTCACGAGGTCGAACAGCTTTTGCTCGGCCTCGGAAAGGCCCTTCGGCACCACGCCGGTCGGGATGATCGCAAAGTGATCGCTGACCTTCGCGTTGTTGAAGATCCGCTTGTTCGGCCGCACCCAGCCCTCGCCCAGGATCTTCTGGGCAAACGGCGCGTAAACCGTGTCGCCCAGCGACTCCAGCGTCTTCTTCACCGTGGCCGGGTAATCTTCCGGCAGGTGCCGCGAGTCGGTTCGGGGATAGGTCAGCACCTTGTGCTTTTCGTAGAGCGCCTGGGCGATCGCCAAGGTGTTCTTCGCGCTGAAGCCGAACCGGCCGTTGGCCTCGCGCTGCAACGTCGTCAGGTCATACAGCAGGGGCGAAAGTTGCGTCGCCGGCTTCGTCTCCTCGGTCACGATCCCGGGTTTGCCCTGGCAGCGCGCCCCAATCGTCTCGGCCCGCGCCTTGTCCCACAGGCGTTCCGCCTTCTGTTCGGCGTCGGCCTCCTTGCCGTCCGCCTTCCGGAAACCTTCGTCAAACCACCGCCCAGTGTAGGTGCCGCGTTCGCCCTGGAACGTGCCAAGCACCTCCCAGTATTCGCGCGGCACAAACTTCTTAATCTTCGCCTCGCGCTCCACCACGATCGCCAGCGTCGGCGTCTGCACCCGGCCCACCGTCGTCAGGTAGAAGCCGCCGGACTTGTTGTTGAAGGCGGTCATCGCCCGGGTGCCGTTGATGCCCACGAGCCAGTCCGCCTCGCTGCGGCACTTCGAGGCGTCCGCGAGCGGCTGCAACTCGGTGCCGGACCGCAGTTTCGCAAAGCCATCCCGGATCGCCGTCGGGGTCATGGACTGGAGCCACAGCCGCTGGATGGGCTGCTTGGCGCCGGTATGGGCCACGATGTTGCGGAAGATCAGTTCACCCTCGCGCCCGGCGTCGCAGGCGTTGATCAGTTGGTCCACGTCCTTCCGCTTGATCAGCTTGGCCAGCGTCTTCAGCCGTCCCTCGCTCTTCTCGATCGGCTTGAGGCCGAACCGCGGCGGCAGGTGCGGCAACTGGCCGAAGGTCCATTTGCCGCGGGCCACGTCGAATTCCTCCGGCACGGTGAGCTCCAGCAGGTGGCCGACGGCCGACGAAATCAGGTGCGTGGGACTCTCGAAGAAGTCGCCCGAGGCGTCCTTGGTGAAGCCGCCCAAGGCCTTGGCGATGTCCGCGGCGACCGACGGTTTTTCCGCGATGATGAGGGCTTTACCCATGACAGAGTGGGCGGACGTGTAGCTGCCGTGTTTGCCGCGCCGCAAGGATTTGTTTTGGAAAGCCGCATCCGACGCGAACGAAAACGCCCGCCTCCCGGGACGGGAAGCGGGCGAAATTGAGGGGCAAAGGCCGGTTCAGCGGCGCTTCGGGCGGATGAGGATCACCTTCTTGTCGCTGCCATCGACTTCCACGGAGTGGGTCTCGACGTCCTGGTCTTCCTTGAGGGCCTGGTGGATGACGTAACGATCGTAGGCGTTGAGCGGTTCCATCTCCACGATCTCCCCGCGGCGGCGGACCTTTTCCGCGGCTTCCTTGGCCCGGCTGGTCAGGAGGTCACGCGCCTGCTGGCGGTAGCCGCCGACATCGAGGACGATCCGGGGAATCCGGCTGTCGCTCTTGAAGACGATGCGGTTGAGGACGAACTGGAGGTCCGAAAGGGTCTGGCCCGCCCGGCCGATCAGCCGGCCCGGGTCATCGGTCTGGATGTCGAGCAGGACCTGCTCCTCCAGCGAGGTTTCGGTGATGGTGACCGCAAATCCAAGCTGCGAGAGCATTTCCTGGAGCGCGGCCTTCGGTTCGATGTTGGGCGATTCGGGTTTCACGGGGAAAGGGGGGAAAGAGGGTTCAGCGGCGTTTCGCCACCGGGGCAGCCGGCTTGATTTCCTTGGCCTCGTTCATCTTGGTGAGCTTTGTCTGGAGCACACTCAACAGGTTTTGGACGGTCCAGTAAAGCGTCAGTCCGGAGCTGTAGTCGTAGAGGAAGACCACGAAGAACACGGGCATGAACTTCATCATCTTCTGCTGCGCCGGGTCCATCTGCGGCGAAACCGGCGTGAGGCTGGACATCCACAGGGACGTGGCACACATGAGGAGCGGCAGGAGGTTGATCGGCAAACCGACGCCGGCGACGCCGAAGAACGGGATGAAGCCAAGGCCGGGGATCGTGAAGATGGTATCGGGCTGGGACAGGTCGTTCACCCACAGGAATGTCTCGCCGCGCAGCTCGATGGCGGTGCGGAGCATGAAGAAGAAGCCAATGAACACAGGGAACTGCACCAGCATGGGCAGGCAGCCGGAGGCGGGGTTCACGCCGTTTTTCTTGAAGAGTTCGAGCTGCTTCTGGGCGA